>CABSHY010000015.1 GCA_902477615.1 uncultured Sutterella sp. | reverse complement strand
GTCGGTGCCCTTTAAAATCTTCGAATATTCAAATTCTAATTTTTAGAAGTTACCTGTAAAATTAAATCGAACTGCTTAATTTGATTAAAGTTATTTCACTTCCGATGCCTAATCGGATGGGAAAGCCATACCAAAGACCCGTACCGCGATTAACGTAAAGTTTCATCCCATCAACGTCATAAGCATCTCGGACAAAACCGGCGTTGAGCAATTGAGCAATCCAATGCATCCCAAAAATTTGCCCGCCATGCGTATGGCCGGAAAGTTGAAGGGCAATGCCTTCTTTTGCATACTCGTGGCTGAACTTGATTTGGTGAGAAAGAAGGATTTTTGGTGTTTGTTGATCAACGCCTCTTAAAGCCTTTTTAATGTTCGGCATTTCACGCTTGTAGCGCTTGGCCATTGGGTCGTTGATGCCGACGATAGCAAGCTTTTGGCCTTTGATATCAATGATGACATGCTCGTTATGAAGCATCTTGATTCCAAGAGTCGGTAATGTCTTCATCCAACCATCGTAATCCACGTAATGCTCGTGGTTGCCCTCAATCCCGATAACGCCATAAGGAGCAGAAAGTTTGGAAATGGGCATCACGTCATTGAGACGCGACTGTACACGACCGTCTACGATATCACCGGTAATAACAATCAGATCAGCGTTTAACGCATTGGTTTTTTCAACGACCTTTTCGAGGCGTTCTTGGTTAAGTAAGGCGCTCGCATGAAGGTCTGAGAGTTGAGCAATCGTAAATCCGTCAAACGCTTTGGGTAAGTGTTTGATAGGAACTTCTACGGTATAGACCGGAGGAATACGAAGTGCTTCATAAGTACCCCAAGTGGCAAGCGCAGTGGCTATTGAGGTAATGATGATCCCTGTGGTCGCATGTTTGACGATGGGTCGATTGAAGGCGACTTTGGCAATAACAAAGAAGAAATCTTTGATAAAGGCCATCAAAATCATCAAAAGTTGCGTGGCAAAAAGCCAACTTAAAAGCAAAATGCCGAGATACGGAATTTCTTGATCGTGATTGCCGAAAAAAGAACGAGCAAGTCCTGGGTATTGGCTCGCAATGAGCATCACCGAGCCAATAAGAATTTTGGCGGCCCAATGAAAACGAGTTTTCCCAAAGAGACTTTTAAACGCATAGAGCGCAAAAAAGATAGGAATAACGTGAATCAGGACTTGCTGCATGACCGTTACTTCTTCTTTTCAGTATTTAACTTTTCAAAACCGGTCAAATACTTTTCGCCCTTCAAGAACTTCACGGCTTGTTGAAGTTGGAAGTCGTCCTTGTCACCAAAGAAGTAACGCTTTTTAGGTTGAACCTTCATTTCACGTTCTTTTTCAAGCTTGGCTTCTTCTAAGCGACGCGACTCTTCTGCCTTTTTCTCTTCATCGCTCTTGAGATGGTGAGCAAGATCGGCCTCGCGAATATTAAAGCTTGCGTAATTGCCTTCAGCCGTATCGGCCAATTCGATATCCGGCGTAATCCCCGTGGCTTGAATAGAGCGACCACTGGGTGTGTAGTAGCGAGATGTCGTTAACTTAATCCCGGTCGTTGCTTCTCCACCATTGAGGGGACGCAATGGCAAAACCGTTTGAACACTCCCTTTACCGAAAGAGCGTTGTCCCATGATTTTGGCGCGCTTATGGTCTTGGAGAGCGCCGGAAACGATTTCGCTGGCACTTGCGCTAGCGGCGTTAATCAAAACCACCATGGGGGCTGTTTTAACAACGGTAGGAAGCTTGGCAACAAGGTCAGACTTCTTGTCTTGACCATAGTTGAGATAGTCCGATTGCGTTGTCTTAAAACTGCGACTTGCGTCATCGGTGCGACCCTTGGTGCTCACAACCACTTCATCTTTTCCGATAAACGCCGCAACCACCCCCACGGCCGCATTTAATAAGCCACCGGGGTCATTACGTAAGTCAAGAACAATGCCCTTGATGGGGGTTTTCTTATTGAAGTCAATGAGATACTTCGCCAAGTCGTTTGCGGTATGTTCTTGGAATTGCGAAATACGGATGTAAGCAATGCCATTGGATAAATCTTTCATCTTGACGGATTGGACTTTGATGAGGTCGCGCGTCAAATGAATTTCAATGGCTTTATCCACGCCCTTGCGGGCAATGGTGAGTTTAATTTTGGACTTAGGTTTACCGCGCATACGCTTAACGTTTTCGTTAAGCGAGAGCTCTCTCGTGGCTTGGTCATCAATTTTGACAATGATGTCACCGGCTAAAATTCCGGCGCGTGCTGCGGGTGTGTCGTCAATCGGCGCAATCACAAGAACGCCCGAGGCATCCATCGTGACTTCCAAACCTAAACCGCCGAATTCACCTTCCGTGCCTTCCTTTAAGTCGGAAAAGGCTTCTTTATCCAAGTAAGCCGAGTGAGGATCAAGGCCCGCGAGCATGCCAGCTAATGCATTTTCAAGCAAAAGTCGGTCTTCGGTTTGCTTCTCATCGACGTAAAACGCTTGAATGGCACTATAGACATCTGTGAATTGACGAATTTCTTGTAAAGGAAGTGCAGACTTTGCCGGCGTTTCTTCGCTAAAGGCGCTTAAAGGCTGTAATAAGCCCAAGGCACAAGTTAAAGACAAAAAGACTTTCTTTAAAACAAAATTGGGTTTGGATAACAACATTTTTAACTATTCCTTGCCAATCCAAGGGAGGGGATTAAAGGGTTGGCCATTGCGACGAAGTTCAAAGTAAAGACCAGGGTTTTCTTCACCGCCCGTATTACCGACAGAGGCAATGGTTTCACCTCGCGTGACTTTGTCGCCAACGCTCTTATAAAGCGATTCGTTGTTGGCATAAATGGAAAGATAGCCGTCGCCGTGGTCAACGATAATTAAGTTACCGAAGCCTCTTAACCAGTCGGAGAAGACCACTTGACCGTTAGCGCAGGCCAATACGTCACTGCCGGCGCGAGCGGAAATCATCAAGCCCTTCCAAGTGGTGCTCTTACCGGAGACATTGGCACGAGCTTGACCATAGCGACCGACAATTTTGCCCAAAGCAGGCATCAAGAGCTTGCCACGTTGTTTAGAGAAAGCCCCTGTCGGACGATCGCCGCCAACACTGGGACGACCACTGACGGCGGCTTTTTTACTTGCTTCTCTTGCACGACGTTCGGCCTCGGCCTTTCGTTGAGCAAGGATTTTATCGATGTTAGAAACCAACTCACCTAAGCGTTGTTGGTCACGTTCTAACTTGTCAATGGAAGCACGTTGCTCGGAAATCTGCTTTTTAAGTTGTTCAAGTGCCGTTTTCCGAGCGTTTTGCTCTTTCATTAATTGAATTCGATCGTTTTTTTCTCGTTCTTCAATAGAAGCCAATTCTTTTCGTTTGCTAAAGGTTTCTTCAGAAACGGTATGAATCGAGGCTTGCTGGTCAGACAGCTGTGTGACCATCTGCTCTTGAGCACGAGCAAAATACTGTAATGAGGCGGCGTCACGGGCCACCTGGTGGGGGTTTGTTCCCGCAATCAATGTTTGCCAAGACTGACGTCGCGTATTGAGATATTGAGCGCGGGCAATCAAACGATTTTGCTTTTCTGCCGTGGTTAATTGACCGGTCACGGCCAACTCTTGCTCTCTTAACTCTTTGAGGCGATTTTCGACCGCCGTGCGTTCGTTACCCAAGTCACGGAGGCGACGATTAGCTTCGGAGATTGCTTGTTCACTGGCTGCAAGTGCGTCAGCCGCTTCCGTGCGACTGGCTTCAGCCTTAGAGAGTTCTTTTTTCAACGATCCCAACTGATCTTGCAACGATTTTTGTTGGCTTTGCAGTTCATTGCGTCGTTTTTCGCTCACCTCGTCTTGTTTTTTTGGAGCGGATGCTTTTTGAGTCGTTTTTTCCTGAGGCGTTGCTTTTTTAGTGGTTTGGGCCGTCGCTTTCGCCTTTGTTTGCTGTGTCGGGGCCGCAAAAGCCACAGAGCCAGGAATCAACGGGATTCTAAGCAATGAAAAGCCAAGCAAGGCGCTTGCGATAATGAGCGCCTTGCTTAGAGGATGGAATCGTTGAAAACGATGGGTCACTTCTTGGCTTTGCCTTGAGCGGCAACGGCAGCCATTGCGGCTTCAATTTCGGCTTGATTGCCGAGGTAGTAGTGACGGATCGGCTTCATGTCATCGTCAAATTCATAAACAATCGGACGAGCGGTGGGAATGTTCAAATGAACAATTTCTTCATCGCTCATGTTGTCGATGTATTTGATCAAGGCACGCAAGGAGTTGCCGTGAGCAGCAATCAAAACACGCTTACCGGAGCGAATCGTGGGTTCGATTTCTTCCTTCCAGTAAGGGATGACGCGAGCAACGGTGTCTTTTAAGCATTCCGTAGCCGGCACTTCTTCAGGTTTGAGGTCGGCATAGCGACGGTCACGACCGGCCCAACGTTCGTCATCAGGGCTCAAGGGGTTCGGTGCGATCGCATAGGCGCGACGCCAAATGAGGACTTGTTCGTCACCATACTTAGCGGCCGTTTCGGCTTTGTTGAGGCCTTGCAATGCGCCGTAGTGGCGTTCATTTAAGCGCCAGTTGTTTTTTACAGGCATATACATGCAATCCATCGCATCCATGGCGATCCAAAGCGTGCGGATAGCACGGCGCAAGACGCTGGTGTAGGCGAGGTCAAATTCATAACCTTCGGCCTTTAAGAGTTCGCCAGCCTTACGGGCTTCTTCGCGGCCTTTTTCCGTTAAATCAACATCGGTCCAACCGGTAAAGCGGTTTTCAAGATTCCATTGGCTTTCGCCGTGACGCATGAGTACGAGCTTATACATAGCAAAGATCTCAAAAAAAGATGAAAGAAAAAATCTTATCTATTAATTTTAGAAGAAAAATGGGATAACCATTATTTTTTGACAAACAAAAATGTTGAAATTTGTTGTACTATCCCAAGGCACTGGCAAAAATTGCTATTAATAATGATTAGCAATGCTGTTTGCCTTAATTTTTAGCTTTATTTGCGAGATTATCGTGTTTGAATTTTTGATTGACAATATTTTGTTGGTTTTTATCGTTTTGGCTTCCGGCGGTATGTTGATTTGGCCTGTCGTTGCTAAAAAGACCCAAGGTCCTTCTTTGGACAATGATCAAGCGATCGAATACATCAATAAGAAGAATGCTTTTATTGTTGACGTTCGTACGCCGAAAGATTTTAAGCGTGGTTCTATCGCCGGCTCTCATAACATTCCTTTCGAAGACTTCGAAAAGCGCATGACTGAAGTGCCGAAGGATCGTCCGGTTTTGGTGGTTGATACCGTCTCTACGTTTAGCGTTAAGGCTGCCACGTTGCTTCGCAACCAAGGCTACAAGGATGTCTTCATTTTGGCCGAAGGCATCAAGGGCTGGGTTGACGCCAAGTTGCCCTTTACTCGTTAATTAATTTTTGCATTCTACTCAATAAGGATTGATCATCATGGCTGATGAAGATATGAAGACTGAAACGCAAGCTCAAGCTGAAGAAAATACTCAAGAAGCAGCTCCGGCTTTCCAACTCGAACGTTGCTACATGAAGGACGCCTCTGTTGAGATGCCCCATGCACCTGAGGTTTTTGTAAAGCCCATGCAAGCTCAACCCATGGTGGATATGCAATTCGAAGTGACGGGTAAGCGCTTGAGCGATACGCACCGTGAAGTCTGTGTTCGTGCAACCGTGACCATTAAGGAAGAAGAAACGGTTTTGATGTTGGCCGAAGTCAAACAAGCCGGTATTTTCCAAATTCACGGTTTCACGGATGAACAAGAAATGCACATTGCCAATGTGGTTTGCCCGAGCATTGTGTTCCCGTATTTGCGTGCCAATGTCGCCGACTTAGTGAGCCGCACTTCGATGGCTCCGGTGCATTTGCCGGAAATGAACTTTGAAGCACTTTTCCAACAACGTTTGGCTCAACAAGCCGCCGCTGAAGGAGCTGAAGCTGCTCAAGCCTAATTGAGACAGTCAAAGTCATCCATTACAAAGGAAGAGTGCCTTTAATAGGTGTCTCTTCCTTTTTTATTTTGAAAGCCATGACAAACCTTGCGCCTCAAGCCCCTCAACTATCGAGCAGAATGCTAAGAGTCACCCTGCTGTGGGTGATTATTCTAATTGCGTCGGTGATCTATACCCTGTTTTTATCCTGGCGTATGGAGGCGACAACTGTGTCTGTGAGAACGGTTGCCGGACTTCAAAGAGAAGTGTATGAGATGGGACAGGTTGTTGCTGTCAGTCAACAGGGTGAATATAACTACGATATTCAAGGCAGCGTTTGGCGCATCGATAAGGTTATTCAGACGTCCAATATGGATGATTATTTACCCTATCAAATCATGGCCAGAGATGAGCGTTTGGATGCGGTTTTCCATCGAACGAATGCCATGTGGAAAGAGCGCCTCAAACCCACACTTTTGAAGTGGAATGCCGATCATCGTATAGATATCAACGAGCGTGCAAAATTCTTGTCGGAATTAACGGTCTTTACGCAGTACATCAGTGAATGGATTTCGTTGATTGAAGCGGGAGCTACACGAAATATTGTCGTCCTTCGCTATACGCAGGTGGCATTGGGGATTGCCTCGGTTTTAAGCATCATTATTGCCATGTGGTTTTTGGTGGTTTCGGTCATTCGGCCATTGAATCAGTTGCAAACAGGGATAGAACGACTGCGAGCGTCCGATTGGAAGACGCAAGTTCATGCTGAAGGCACGTTGGAGTTTTCGCACATTTCAACGGGGTTTAATGACTTGGCCAATCACTTGGATGACGTCTATCGAAATTTGGAAAATAAGGTTGCCGAAAAAACGAGTTCGTTGGCCGAAAACAATAAATATTTAACCTCTCTTTACGGCTTAACGGCATTTTTGGGAGAGCAACACTCCTTAAATGAATTGTGCGAGTCGTTTTTAGCGCGAGTCCTCTCCATTGCCGGTGGGATTGCGGGAGACATTCGTTTTATTGACGAAGAAACCTCTCGAACGACACTGGTTTGCCAAAATGGCTTTCAAGAGGTGGAAACACCGGACACTCAAAAGGCACGGGACTTTTTTAACGAAATTGTGGCCCATCCTCAACCGAAGGTGCTTTATTTTGATGGCTATCCCCTCCAAGTGCGAGAGTTGGAAGGAAAGGCGCATTATGTGAAGATTTATCACATACGTCATAAGCAAAAAAATATCGGTTTGGTCACCATTTTCTTTACTCATGCGCCGGAAAATGATCCTAATATGGATACATTGTTGGAGAACTTGGGTCAGCACATGGGAACCGCCGTCGAGAACTTGCGTTTGGCAGAGCTCGATCAGCAAATGGCCGTGGGCCAAGAGCGAAATTTAATGGCTCAAAACTTGCATGATTCCATTGCTCAAACGTTGTCCTTTTTGAACTTGCAAGTCCAAATGCTTGAGTCGGCTTTAAAGCAAAAAAATCAACCCTTGGTCGAAGAAGGGATTCAGCAGATTAAGGCCGGTGTGCAGGAGTGCTATGACGACGTCAGAGAGTTGCTGTTGAATTTTCGTACACGTGTGAGCACGGGTGGGTTTGATGAGATTGTTAAAAGCGTTTTGGAGCGTTTTGAGCGCCAAACACACGTTCATGCGCACTTAACGATTTTGGGCGATGGGTTGCCGCTTACGCACGCGCAAAAGCTGCAAGCGATTTTCATCCTTCAAGAAGCACTCTCTAATGTGAGAAAGCATGCCAAGGCAGAAAATGTTTTGGTGACGGTTCGCAATAAAGACGATTTTGAAATGACGATTATGGATGACGGTGTGGGGATTGATCCGGAGTTACTGGAAGCCCGTAAACAACGTCATGTGGGACTCTCCATTATGAAGGAAAGAGCCCAGAGGGTTTCGGGTCAAATTTTCATTGATAGTGAAAAGGATCAAGGAACCACGGTAAAATTTTTGCTATCTAAAGACGAAAGGACGCCGATATGACAGTTCGTATTTTGTTAGTTGACGATCACACTTTATTCCGTTCTGGGTTAAAGGCGCTGTTGTCGCGCCAAACGGACTTCGAAGTGGTGGGCGAAGCAAGTGATGGTCTTGAAGGGGTGAAATTGGCAGAGCAGTTGCATCCGGATTTGGTTTTGCTGGATTTGGATATGCCTGCAATGAGCGGGATTGAAGCTTTGGCCCAAATGGTTGAAATGAACCACGATATGCCTGTTGTTATGCTCACGGTCAGTGAAGACGCAGAAGATCTCAAAGAAGCCTTCGTATTGGGGGCCAGGGGTTACTTGGTCAAGAACATTGAGGCCGATTATCTGGTGAGCAGTATCCGCCAAATTATTGCCGGAGAAAGCGTGATGTCGCCCGAAATGACGAGTAAGTTTGTCAACGGTATTCGAGCCAAGAATATTTCTTTAATGCCGGAAGTTCGTCCCGAAAATGTAAAGAGTTTGACCGAGCGCGAAAAACAAATTTTGGGTTGCTTGGCTCAAGGGGCCAGTAACCGAGAAATGGCTCAACTTCTTAATATGTCTGAAAGTACCGTGAAGGCTCACCTTCAACGTATTATGCGCCGCTTTGACTTTAGTTCTCGCGTGCAAGCAGCAGTCTTTGCGGCTGAACGCCACATGGACCGCTACTTGTTAGAAAGTCTCAATCAAAAGAAAACGCCTCGTTAAGCGTGATTTTCTTTTGAAGCATTGGCGGCCTTTGAGGCCGCTAATTTTTTGAAGGCTGGCACAACGTAAATCAAGCAAAAAAGAGCGGCAATGGCGGCAATGCTGCCACCGAAATAGCCGATATTTTCAATGCCCGAGTGCGTGACAACAATGCCACCAACCAGTGCTCCGGTACCAATTCCGATATTGTAGATACCCGAATAAACCGACATCGCAATGGCCGTTCCTTGAGGAGCCGCCGTAATGATGGATGATTGGAAAACCAGATTGTAGAGCGTAACCGAAAAGCCCCAAAAGAGACAGGCTGCAACGATGGTTTCGATGTTCAAGGTAAACGCTTTCATCATCAAAAGGGAAAGCGCTATGCCAATAACGGCCGATCGCATAAAGGCAAAGGGGAAACTGTCGTTGAGTTTTGAAAAAATCCAACTACCAACAATGCCAATGGCACCATAAACGACCAAAATCCAAGAAATTCCGCTGGCACTCATGCCGCCCACTTGAGCCAAGAAGGGTTCAATGTAGCTGTAGAGCGCAAAGTTGCCCGTCATGATGACGGGGGTGAGGAGATAGATACCTAACAATGTTGGCTTACCCAAGAGTGCAGGTACATCACGCAATGCAACGGCGTTTTTGTTTTGAACACTGGGGAACAAACGCCATAGACAAATGAGTGCTAAAGAGGCGATGACACCAATCACGAGGAACGTAAATCGCCAGCCTAAATAAAGGCCTAAAACGCGACCTAAAGGCAAGCCGACAATCATGGCAATGGAAGAGCCTGCAACGATCATACTTAACGCCGTAGCGCGTCTTCTGGGAGGTGCAACCTCAACGGCTAAGGGACTGACAATCGACCAAAAAACAGCGTGAGAGCAGGCAACGCCAATGCGGGAGGCCATCAAAAACCAATAGTTGGTGGAAAGAGCGGAAGCGATGTGGCTTAACACAAAAACCGTGACAACCAACATCATGAGTTTTCGACACTCAACCCTGGCGGCTAAAAGCATGAGGGGCAGAGACATCACGGCCACAACCCATGCGTAACCGGTGACTAGCCAGCCCGTCTGAGCTTCTGAGGTGCCAAAATCCTGTCCGATACTTGTTAATAAGCCGATCGGAACAAATTCGGACGTATTAAAGACAAACGTACACAGCGTTAAAGATAAAACCGGAAGCCAAGCGAGCAATAAGGGCTTTTCTTTGCCTAAGGATTCAGACATAAAAAAACTTTCTCAATAAATAGAGGGAAGTCGTTATAGCAGATTTTTTTCTTTGCTCGCAAACAGTTTTTTGGGAGTTTTTGTGTAGTTTTTTAAAGAAAAAAAGTCCCCGATCAGAGTATCGGAGACTTGGGAAATAAGAGATTAATTTCCGCCTTGGTAACCGTTTTGTCGCCAGGCTTCAAAGACGGTAATAGCAACGGTATTGGAGAGATTGAGCGAGCGATTGTTGGGACGCATCGGTAAGCGAATGCGTTGCTCGCTCGGGAAACTGTTGCGAACTTCGTCAGGCAGACCATGACCTTCACTGCCAAAGACAAACCAGTCACCCGGTTTAAATTCGCTTTGAGCAAAGGGGTGAGAGCCTTTTGTCGTCATCGCAAACATGCGAGTCTTATCAGGATTTTCACTGGCTAAGAACGCATCAAAACTTTTGTGAATTTTGACGGTGGCGTACTCGTGATAGTCCAAACCGGCACGAATCATGTGCTTGTCATCAAGCGAAAAGCCAAGGGGTTCAACTAAGTGAAGTTCGCACCCCGTATTGGCACAGAGCCGAATAATGTTGCCGGTATTGGGCGGAATTTCAGGAGCAACTAAAACGATCTTAAACATAGTCATCAGCGGGCGCTGTCAGCGCCTTTTTCATTTTTAATAAAGCGTTTTTTTCAATTTGGCGTACACGTTCAGCCGATACGCCAAGTTCTTGAGCAATTTCTTGCAAGGTTTTGGGGGCAAGTTCGCCGTCTTCATTTTCATTAAACCAACGAGCACGAATCACATAACGGCTTCGTTCATCCAAAGCAGCAAGCGCCTGACGAACCCCTTCTTTTTGCATTTCCTCTTCGTCTTTTTGCTGAAGGATAACAGTGGGTTCATTTTCCGTTGAAGACAACCACTGAATGGGATCCAAGCGATTGCTCTCATCATCTTCGCTACTGACCACGGAGTCAATGGATGTTTCGTTGCCGTACATGCGCTCTTCCATCTCAAGAACATCCGATGTTTTAACATCGAGCTCGTTAGCAATCTCATCGGCTCGAGAGTACGTGAGGGCATTTTCCCCACGCATGGAGCGAAGATTAAAGAAGAGTTTTCGTTGAGATTTCGTGGTGGCAAGTTTGACTTGGCGCCAGTTTTTAATGATGTAGTCCTGAATTTCAGAACGAATCCAATATTCAGCAAACGTCATTAGGCGCGCGCCACGATCGGGTTCGAAGTGCTTAATGGCTTTGAGTAAACCAATATTGCCTTCCTGAATCAAGTCAGCGTGAGGCAGACCATAACCCAAGTAAGCGCGAGAAATCGCAATAACTAAACGCAAATGCGCCATGACAAGATCACGGCCGGCACTCATGTCGTTGTGTTTGTGGAGTCGTTCAACCAAGGCGCGTTCTTGTTCGGGCGTCAGAATGGGGAAGCGGTTGGCCGCCTGAATGTAGGCATCCAGATTCCCAAGGCTGGGAATAATGGCAGGAACCTTGCTTTGATAAGGAACCAGAGCGCCAGTATTTTGGGGCTTTTTATCCGATGCACTCATGCCGCCTCTCGCTTAATAAACTCGTTCAATTTTGGCGACGGCGCGTCGGGTAATAATGTTGGCGATCAAACCACCCAAAAGGGCGCAGAATAAAACGAATGCGAAATTGACGTCCCAAGGAAGGGGGGCTACGGCCAATTGAGTGCCATATTGTTCGCCCACGGTCAGTAACGCCTTATTGGCGTATTGACGAGCAAAGGCCGAGATGCCAAGTGCAATCGTGGCGGCCAAGCCCATGGTTAAAAAACCGCGCCAAACGTAAGGGCGAATCGAGAAAGAGGGAGAGGCACCAAAAAGGTACAACATCCCCAATTCCGCCTTTTGAGCGTCGGCTGCCAAGCGAACACTGGCAGCAATCACGCACAAAAGCATGAAAAAGGTAATCGCAACAAAAATCCCGCCGAGGGCCAAAAGGGCCTTATAGAGAGCGTCTAACTTCGTTAGCCAAGAGCTATCGTAAGCGACCATGCTTACGCCTTTGAGCTTTTCAATATTTTTGGCGGTTGACTCAATTTCATCCGGAGACATATTGGTCTCTAACGTGACGATAATGAGGTCGGGCAAGGGATTGTCAGCGCTGTTTTTATTCTGTTTGAGTCCCAAACTCTTATTCAAACTTTCGAAGGCTTCCGCTTTAGGAATGACCTCAATGCGCATGACGTGTTCATGGCGACCAATACGCTCTTGGAGGTTGGTCATCATGGACTTTGAAATGTTTTGATAGGCAAAGACCGTGATTTCAGGCGCTAGCGGCACGGCGCGCATCGGTTCAGCTAAGCCGTAAACCATGCTTGCGATAAATACAGGAATGGTGAGCGATAAACTCGCCAATGCCAACGCAAGGAAAAAGACCCCCTTGGCATTACGAATGCCACGGATCATTTGAGTGAAGGCCCAACCGCGAGAGGCAGAAAAACTCATGACTTACTGCCCTCCTGCATTGGAGGCAAAACGAACCTCACGGTAGGGAATTTCACTCGGAACCACCAAGAGGTGGGAAGCGGCGATCACGGTGACACCGGCTACAGAAAATTCACCCAACAAGTTAATGAGGGTTTGTGCGTTGTTGGCATCTAAGTGTGCAGCCGGCTCATCCGCCAAAATCAGCACGGGTTGATTGACAACCGCACGGGCTAAGCAGACAAGTTGTCGCTGACCCGAAGAGAGGTCAATGGGCATTTTTTCAGCAGCATCGGCAATGTGGCAACGAGCAAGCGCTGCATAAGCGGCTTGGCGAGCTTCCTCAGTGCTGGCATCGGCCGCAAGTGCGGGCAACATGACATTTTCTAATATGGTGCGATCCTCTAAAAGCGAGGCATTTTGTAGCATCAAACCAATGGCACGACGCAACCAACGGCGTTGGATGGAATTGAACTCTTGAACGTCTTCTCCAGCGACTCGAATGGCACCGGAGGAAGGGTTTAAAAGACCCGCAATCAAACGCAAGACCGACGATTTACCGCAACCCGTATCCCCGTGAAGCACGACAAATTCGCCTCGATAAATTTTTAACGAGACGTCATTGAGAACCTTACGGTCGCCGTCAAACGCCAAACAGACATTTGAGAGTTCAACCAACGGGCTTGCCGGAGTTGGGGTTATATCTTGCATGAATCCAATGGGTTATCGAATTTCGAGTTCCAGCTTATATTCTAAGGCTTTCCATGCATTAACTTCGTTTTTCAAAAGAAAAAATGTTAAGGGATGTTTGTTAAGCCAGACCGAATCTGTAATTTTAATGACCCAATGTTTTTTTGCGATGCACTTTAATTGGATTTTTTCAAAATTCATCGCTTCATCTTCGTGGGAAAGAAGATAAGTCAAGCGCATTGAAAGAAGCGCATGAGCCCAGTGACAGTCATGCAACTGAGATTGAACTTTATGAAGGCGTCCACGGTGACCCAACACTAGATCCGCAACCCAATCTTGTTCCGTTTTAGAAAAGCCGGGGAGATGGCTGTTTTTAAGAAGATACGCACCGTGGTGGTGATAGCGGTTGGGGCTAATCACTTTCCCAATCTCGCTCGTCATCCCGGCCCAATAGAGTCGTTGCTCGAGAATCGGGTTTTCTTGACTTTCGAGTTGTCGATAAAAATGAAGCGCATTTTGAGCAAATAATCGTGCGCGCTCCGTGTCAGTTTTGGTTTGACAGAGCAGAATGCGTAGACTCTTTTCTCGAAGGTCAAACCCACTTAAGCGTTCTTTTAAAGCGTACAAAACCCCGCGACGAAGCGCCCCAGGTGCGAAATACATCTCTTGTATGCCTAAAGAGTCAAATACGGCCAATAAGACAGCTAAGCCCCCTGCAATGACACCTTTGCGAGACTCGGGTAAGCCAGGAATATCTAATGCATCGACAAAGCCTTTTTCCAAGAGTTTGTCTTTTAATGAGGTTAAGTGCTCTCGAGTG
>CABSHY010000014.1 GCA_902477615.1 uncultured Sutterella sp. | reverse complement strand
GGCCAAAGGCACGTCTTGCACGGCCAACACGTTACCACCGCCCATTTGACGGCGAACATCAATTAATTGACCGATCGCAGACTTTTGCGCATCAATTAAGTCGTCTGCCAACATCACGGCAAAGGGTTCATCGCCCACCACCGGTTGAGCACACAAAATGGCGTGGCCAAGGCCCAACGGTTCAGGTTGACGGATGTAGACAAAGGTCACGCCCATTGGCGCAATGGAGCGCACCGTTTGCAAAAGCTCTTCTTTGCCCTTTTCGATGAGCTCTTTTTCCAACATCGGAGCTTTATCGAAATGGTCTTCAATGGCGCGCTTGTAGCGGCCCGTAATGAAAATCATGTCCGTGATACCGGCGGCATACGCTTCTTCCACGGCGTACTGAATCAAAGGCTTATCAACGACCGGCAACATTTCTTTTGGCATGGCCTTGGTGGCCGGTAAAAAACGCGTACCTAAACCTGCGACCGGAAAGACAACTTTACGAACTTCTTTCATGGGGAAAAACCTACGAAAAAAAATGAATCAACAGTTATAAGTATAGACAAAGAGCGACTAGAAAACGTGAAAGAGAAACGCTTTGCAAAACACTTAGACCTTAAGGTCCCTCTATTAGACTTTTCAAAACAAACTTCAATATACTGACAGCAATCTATATTTGTGTTTTGAACTATGCAATCGGCTCAAAAAATTTTAGTCATCGGTGATGTCCACGGGTGCCTACCGACGCTTGAAGACTTGCTCGACCAAGTGCAAGAGGAAATGCCTTTGCTCTTTTTGGGCGACGTGATCAATCGCGGCCCGCAATCACTTTCCACCTTGCGCCTTATTAAGGCCCTAGGGGCTCGCGCCAAGTTCCTTTTAGGTAACCACGAGATGCACCTGTTGGCAACGGCAGCCGGCGCCGGTAAGGTCAATCGCCGTGATACGATCGATGAAATTTTAAATGCCCCCGACAGTGAAGAACTCATCGACTATATTCGTCATCAACCCCTTCTTTACCAATGGCAAGACTACACGTTTGTGCATGCAAGCATTGACCCTGCCTGGACTTTAGAAGAAGCCCAATCCCTCGCCCAAGAAGTACAAACCCATCTTCAAGGCAAGGACTGGAAAGCCTATTTGCAACACATGTACGGCAAAGACTTGTGGGATAAGAAACTTACGGGGGATGCTCGCATGCGGGCCATCTTAAATGGCTTTACACGCATTCGCTTCGTGGATAAAAAGGGCATTCCTGACTACAAGATTAAAGAGGGTTTAGCGCAAAAACCCGATCATTTAATGCCATGGTTTGAGTGCCCGGTCAGAAAAACCAAAAATGACCGCATTGTTTTTGGTCATTGGTCAACATTGGGTCTCGTCGTTCAAGACAATGTCATTGCGCTTGATACGGGCTGCGTTTGGGGCGGAGCGCTTACAGCCATTGAGTTGCCCGCTCGCAAAGTCTTGAGTGTTAAAGCCCCTCAATACCTTGACCCACTTGCTTAAAAAGAATGGCGCCTATCGTTTGGATATTGCGCCTTCTTTTTCGATTAATTTGATCCCGGATTTTCCAACATCGGATCGGGCACTCCCATCGCTTCGCTCATGCTGGCTGACGCTATTTTTGCCACTTCTCGGCGAGCTTTTCCATGCGTATCAATGACAGGTAAGAATTTCATTGTCAACGCCAAATTAGGCGTACTCACAATCGTCCATAAACACGCAAAAATGGAAATGTTGGCATAAGAGGCTTTGGTCGTTTTTTCACCGTTTTCCGTGTAGCAAAGCACAACGGGTTGAATGGGCGTACCCGACATAACCGCCGGTTCCATCAAATTGGCTTTTAAGGGCAAAAGCGACAAGCCTAAACTCGTACGACCTTCCGGGAAAAGCATAACGGTTTGCCCCGCTTGCAGGGCAAGACTTAATTGCTCATTGACTTCAACAATGGAGCGACGGTTCTTGCGTTCAATAAAAAGCGTATCCACGCCCTTGGCAATACGACCGAAAATCGGCCAATTGGCAATTTCACTCTTGGCAATAAAGCGACCCGGCTTTTGAGAATCCAGTGCAAAGATATCCAAGAAAGAAACGTGATTGGCAACAAGCAGACAATGAGACGGATAAACCTCACCCTCGCACTTTAATTCAATGCCCACGATCTTAATGAGAAAGGCGGCCCAGGAGCGAATGATGCCGACCTTCTTTTCGGGTTTTACCCATTGCAAATAAAACAACACCATCGTGATACAAGCCACGACATACAAAAGCGCCGCTACAAAGCGAAACGCACCACTAATCTTATGCATAACGATTAATTTTCTTCGAAATATTGTTGCAAGATGACGCTTGCTGCTTCATCATCGATAAATTCTTCATCGCTATCGACAACCGCCGAGGAGTAGCGCTCATCAACGCGAAAAACGGGTAAATGATAACGCCCTTCAAGCTGTCGGGCAAAACGCTCACAACGCGCGGTCATCTCGTGCGCCGTGCCATCGGGGTGCGAGGGGATCCCCACCACAAAAGCCACGGGGGACCACTCTTTGACTAACTTCTCCACCCCCTTCCAACGGGCGTCATTTGTGCGAGAGTCCACGATTGTCAAAGGAGAAGCCTGACGCATCATGGTGTTGCCGATGGCAACACCAGTGCGCTTTTCACCAAAATCAAAACCAATAATCGAACCGTCCATTATGCGTGTCCTGAACCATCCATCCAATTGCCGAAATCGTTCGGCGTCAATCCAATCGAAGCCAAAGCCGCTTCATACCGACGCTCAGCCGGCACATCAAAAATAATGGCTTCGTCGGCTGGGGCAATCAACCACCCCGAGACCGATAACTCGTCTTCTAACTGACCTTCGCTCCAGCCGGCGTAGCCAAGGCTAACGAAGAATTTCTCAGGGCACCGCTCGGCGTTCGCCATGGCCTCGAGAACGTCTTTTGACGTCGATAACGTCATGTTGTCCGTGAGCATGAGCGAAGAATGATACTTCTTTTGGGGTGAATGCAACACAAAACCACGCTCAACCTGAACGGGTCCACCATCAAAAAGCATCGCTTCTTCTAAGCGCTCGTTGTGGTTTTCAATGCCCACGCGTTCCATGAGCGAAGCCACACTTAAAGCCACCGCGCGATTAATCACCAATCCCATCGCCCCTTTGGGTGAATGCTCACAAAGGTAAATAACACTTTGAGCAAAAATGGGATCCTTCATATTGGGAGCGGCGACTAAAAATTGTCCTTTGAAAGAAACAAAATCTGCCATTAAAATTCCTCCCTAATTGTCTATATTCTTGCATGTTTTTTCTTTTCTCAAAAGAAAAGACACACTTTGTTTCGAGGCTTACCCATGGTTGAAAACGTTTTAGAAAAGTTAACCGCTCTTTTTACGCAAGGAAATGCGCAGTTTCGAGTCCTCGAACACACCGCCAGCGGCAAATCCAGTCAGTCGGTGGCTGAAATCCGTGGCACCCAACTCGGTCAAGGCGCCAAAGCCCTCGTCTGCCACGTCAAAGGCAATGGCATCAAGCAACACGTCCTTGCGATTTTGCCGGCGGACAAGCAAGCCGATTTAACGAAATTGGCGGTGGCCCTTGGAGCGCGTCGCGCTTCGCTCGCAAGCCCCGTGGAAGTCACTGAACTCACCGGTTGCGTCTTTGGTGCTGTGCCGCCTGTAAGTTTTCACCCAGACCTTAAACTCGTGGCTGACCCCTATCTTTATGAGCGATACGACGAACTTGCCTTTAACGCAGGTCTCTTGGATCACTCCATCATCATTAAAACGGACGATTATCGCCGCATCGTGGCACCTCAATTAATCGAGTTCATTAAACCCGATGAAGCCCCCAAAGTTGAGGTAACCTCTGAGAAAGAATAACGTATTTATCCTTTCGAAATTGTGTAGAAAGGCATATCATTACGGGTTACCCTAATTAATTTTTCGTCTTTACCAAAAAGACAAAGCTGACTGCGTAATGATTGATTACAGCACCGTTTTATCTGCGGCTCTCACCCCGATTACTTTGATTTCGGGCGTTGGCCTTTTGTTGGTCTCCATGACCAATCGCTACAACCACTCCACTGACCGTTTGCGTCAACTTTTGCGTGAAAGTAATGCCATCGCACCTCGCCGTGACGATGACTTGGAGCACGCCATTGACCTCATTTTCCTGCGGGTGACGCTGTTGCGCCGAGCGATTTTGCTCGTTGTCCTCTCGGGGATGTTCTCGGCCCTACTCGTGTTGATGAGCGTTCTTGAAATCGCCATGGGCTTGAATTTGGTGATGGTCAAGTCCACGCTTTTGTTGCTCGCCGTGGTTTTGGTCGTTGCCTCCACGCTGATTTTTGCTGAAGAAGTCTCAACCTCCATGAAGGCTTTGGGCTTGAGCGTTCACCACTAAGGAGAGTGTCATGGTTGAATATCATCAAATGTTATCCACGGCACTTCCGCCCGTGACTTTAATTTCCGGCGTCGGTCTTTTGCTCTTAGCAATGACCGCTCGCTACAACCACTCCACCAATCGAGTGCGCCAACTTTTGCGTGAAAAAAATGCCATTGCTCCGCGTGAAGACAAGGACTTGAATCACGCGATTGAACTCATTTTCGAGCGCGCTGCCTTACTTCGTATGTCTATTTTGACGGTGGTGTTATCGGCCACCTTCAGCGGCCTTCAAGTCTTGTGCGGCATCGTTGAGAGCATGGTCTCGATTGACATGGGCGTTATCAAGCTCGGCATGCTCTTTATCTCCATCGGCTTTTTATTGATTTCTACGATTTACTTCGTTCGCGAAGTTTCGCTATCGACCAAAGCCATTGGGTTGAGCATGCACCATTAAATTCGCACGCGGTTTAACGGAAGGGACGACCCCAGAAGAAATAAACCGCCGTGTCTTGATCGCTCGTTTGACCCACGGCCAAATAAAGCGGTCCCACGATCGAGTCGGCAGCCACAAAAACGCTGCCGGCTTTTTTCCAACTGTCCCAATCCGAATTAATAAACTTGCTGTCGCCAGATTCTTGATTGAGGTGCGCCGCTTCAACGCTTGCGCCCACATACACCGGAACACCCCAGAAACCACCACGATTGATGCGCTTCATACCGATAAGACTCGTTGTAAACAAATCTGAGCCCGTATAGCGTCCGTAGTAGGCACCCGACATGTTAAAGAGGCCACCGATAGCAAATCGGCCCGGAATCGTAGAAGACCCCGCTCGCGCTGCTAAGATGCTCACGTAATCATTACCCCAGTCATAAGGCAAAATGGCACTTAAGTAATAGTCACTGACTTCCGGTTTTTCAGGGCTTTCATCAACGTGCACGTAGCGTCTTGCTTTAAAGTCAACGAACGCCCCTTTCTTTGGAAAATTCACGTCATCTAAATTGTCGTAGCGGAAATTTAATTCCACAAAGGGTGTCGTTGTATCAAAGCTCTCCCAATTCGGAACCGTCCCAATAGTGGGTTTAGTCTTCAAGTGCGCATAACCTGCGCCAACAGAAAACACAGCATTGCGAGAAAGCTCTGTCCCTAAGGCGATTGAACCTTCAAAAACGCTGTTTTCAATCGTGCCCAAAGCATGACCGCCATCGTTATAGAGATCATAAGATTGCGTTTCGTAGTAAAGCTTCGGTCGGACAAAAAATGGACTATTGACACCAAGGGGCTGATAGAACATGGATGAGAAATAACTCGTTTCCCCAATTTGCAGTTCATTGCGCCACTCACCCCCCCATTGATTCACCCAACCCAAAGTGTGAGCTAAGAGAAAATCAAACGTATGCTCACGGTTAAAGTCGCTAGAAAGTTTCCCTCCAATGCGAAGCGTGTTGTAACCCCAAGGCTTTTCCTGTGGTTCAATGACGAGCACTTCCTTACCGTTGGGACCGGGCTCAAAGACAAAAGGCACCACTGAGAAGTCGTCCGTTGCCCAAACACGGTCGCTGGCGCGATTAAGCGTTGCCACATTGACCTTGTCACCGGGCTTAATATCAACGATTTCTTTCACAAAGTCCGGATTGACGGTCTTTAAACCCTCGACTCGAACTTCGGCAATCGTCATATCACGCGGTTCACTCACAATGGATTGACGAGCCAAATTCCACGTTTGGAATTCTTTTTTAGAAACAGCTAAGCGCTTCAGTGCCTTTTCATACTTACGAGCACTTTTTTCCCCAGCATCCATAATGGCTTGGGCCTTATCAAAATCGGCCGCCGTCAATTCGCCTAAATCGACCGTAATCAAAATGTCCTTGGGGCCTAACTTTTTCTTTGATTCCACCAAGTTGCGATCAGTCAAAATGGCAATCATCTGTCCCATCACGGCGGTTACTGAACTCACCTGACGTTTTTTTTCCAAGGGCGTACTCACGTCCACCGCAATAATGATGTCGGCCCCCATTTCTTTGGCAAGCTCAACGGGTAAGTTTTGCACTAAACCACCGTCCACCAAGAGGTGATCCTTGTAAGGATAGGGAGAAAAGGCACCAGGCACGGACATAGATGCTCTCATTGCAGCTGCGAGGTTAACGTCATCTCGCATCACGACCAACGAGCCGTCGGACAAGTCCGTCGCAATGGCGCCAAACGGAATCGGCAACTGTTTTAAGTCATTGACGGAACGAACGTGTTCGGTAATTTTTGCTAAAAAGGTGGTTAAGTGTTGAGAGGGCACGACAGAATCAGGGAAAGCCAATCCCTTATCCGTAATCCCCACTTCTTTAATAGCCAAATTTTTGTAGTCGTCTTCTCTGCGCAAACGATTAAGCGATGAACGATCCGGGCGAATGGCAAACATCTCACGCCAATCCACACCTAAAATGATTTCGCTCATTTGATCCACGGAATAGCCCGATGCATAACCGCCACCCACCATGGAACCCATGCTCGTGCCCGTGACCAAGTCCACCTTAATACCTAAGTCTTCCAAAACCTTAATGACTCCAACGTGCGCAAAACCACGCGCACCGCCACCGGATAAAACAAGGGCAACCTTGGGACAGTCTTTTTCATAGGTAACGGGGACATCAGCCAAGGCAGAACCACTGACCAACACCAAAGCAGACATTACCCAAAGGACTAAGGGAGTAAAAATACGTTGCATAAGCTTTTAGTGAATTTCTTTGAATCTATTGGCACATCTTACTACATAGCTTTGCGATCTGAATATTCGTTCACTCACTTTCTTTGTAACGCCATTTCCAAGAAAATTTAAACACGGTATCATTTTTAGATTAACTCTTTTGATTTCTCATTCTGGAGAATTCTGACTCATGCGTATTTTATTGACGGGCGGTGCCGGTTTTATCGGCTCTCATACCGCCGTTGAAATGACTCAAGCCGGCCACGATGTGGTGATCTTTGATAACTTCTGCAATAGCGATGCCACGGTGCTTGACCGCTTGGAAACGATTCTTGGTAAGCGCCTTGCCTTTGAAGAAGGCGACATCCGCGACTACGATCGCATTCGTGACGTTTTAGAAAAGCACCAAATCGAAGCCGTGGTGCATTTTGCCGGGCTCAAGGCCGTGGGCGAATCTTGCGAAAAGCCCCTTGAATATTTCGATAACAACATCACGGGCACGCTTGTGCTTTTGCAAGCCATGAAGGCCCTTGGCATTAAGCGCATCATCTTTTCTTCTTCTGCGACGGTTTACGGCACACCTCAATACCTTCCCTTGGATGAAAAGCATCCTTTGTCGGTCACGAACCCCTATGGTCGTACCAAACTTCAAGTCGAAGAAATCTTGTCCGACCTCTGCGCATCTGATGCCGAATGGTCTGCCGTGTGCTTACGTTACTTCAACCCCATCGGTGCTCATGAGAGCGGTTTAATCGGTGAAAATCCTCGCGGTATCCCAAATAACCTTTTGCCTTACGTGGCACGCGTGGCTGCCGGTCAATTAGAAGCACTTCAAGTCTTCGGTAACGACTACGATACGCCTGACGGCACGGGTGTGCGTGACTACATCCACGTGGTTGACTTGGCTAAGGGCCACGTTTTGGCTGCTCAATATGCCCTTACCCACACCGGTTGGATTGCCATTAACTTAGGTACGGGCATCGGCTACTCGGTCTTAGACATCGTGAAGGCTTATGAAAAGGCTTGTGGTAAGCCTGTGCCTTATAAGATCGTGGCACGTCGCCCGGGGGACGTTGCAAGCAACTGGGCCGATCCGAAACTTGCAAAAGAACTTTTAGGTTGGGAAGCTCAATACACCTTGCAAGACATGTGTGAGCATTCTTGGAACTTCCAAAAGAATTGCTGACAGCTGTCAAGATAGTCCCACTTGCTTAAGCGGGATTATTTTTTGATGAGTTCGAATACTGTTTCTGTAACGCCTTCTTGCCAAGACCGGGGCGTAAAACCAAACGTCGTCTGAAATTTATTCGTATTCAAAACCACATGAGAAGGACGCTTGGCGGGTGTTGGGAAAACGTTACTTTTAACCGCTTCAATTTCAACGTCGGGCGAGAGGCGTTGCGCCTGCACCAACACCTTTTTCACCCACTGAGCGCACTCATGGCGATGGCAAAAACCGGCGTTAGCAAAGTGGTAAATTCCTCGGTCAAAGACTTTGCCTTTATCGAACTCCGAAAGCACCGCCCAAAGCCCTCTAGCCACTTCCGTGGCGCTTGTCGGCGTCCCCCATTGGTCATCCACCACACAAAGTTTCTCTTTTTCTGAAAACCAGCGAATAAGGGAGGTCACAAAATTGGTATGGCCCGGTGCATGCACCCAGGTCAAACGCAAAATCAAAGCTTCTGGGTTCACATCCAAAACCAAACGTTCCCCTTCAAATTTGCTTTGACCATAAACGTTTAAGGGATGAGTAGCATCCATTTCATCATAAGGCGTTGACCGCACGCCATCAAACACATAGTCCGTTGATAAGTGAACAAAGAAGGCATTGATGTCTTTAGCCACTTGGGCTAACGCGTGGGGGGCTCGGGCGTTTACTTGAAAAGCCGTCTCTTCATCGTTTTGAGCGGCATCCACTGCCGTATAAGCCGCCGCATTGATGATGACGTCCGGTAAGTAAGCTTTAATCGTCTCAACGAGCGCCGGTACATCTAAAAGATTTCCGCCTTTGTCCTCACGCCCTAAAGCAATGACATCAAAATAAGGCGAAAGCGCTTTTATAGCCGCTTGCCCCACTTGACCGTTTTTACCCAAAATCAACACACGCATGGACGACTACTCCTTGAGTTTCGCCAAATGTTTTTTAAGATAAAACCCCGTTGCACTGCCCTTGACTCGAGCAATTTGCGCAGGCGTCCCCGTTGCAATGATTTCGCCCCCAGCAGCGCCCCCTTCAGGGCCTAAATCCACGACCCAATCGGCCGAAGCAATCACATCCAAATTGTGCTCAATGATGACAATCGTGTTGCCTGCATCACGCAATTGTTGAATCACCGAAATCAACATTTGTACATCTTCAAAATGTAACCCCGTGGTCGGTTCATCCAAGATGTAAAGCGTCTTCGTAGTATCGCGTTTGGAAAGCTCCAGCGCAAGCTTCATGCGTTGGGCTTCGCCGCCCGAAAGCGTCAAAGCGCTTTGCCCCAACTTGATGTAGCCTAAACCCACGTCCATTAAGGTTTGAAGTTTGCGTTTTAAGGCCGGATGAGAGCTAAAGAAATCCAAGGCTTGCTCAACAGTTAACTCCAACACTTCAGCAATGTTTTTACCCTTATAGAGTACGTCCAGCGTTTCTCTGGCATAGCGCTGTCCGTGACAGACTTCACACGGCACGTACATATCGGGCAAGAAGTTCATTTCCACCTTAATGAACCCTTCGCCTTGGCAGGCTTCGCAACGCCCGCCCTTGACGTTAAAACTAAAGCGGCCGACGTCATAGCCTCGTTCTCTGGCCACGGGCGTTTGAGCAAAAAGCTCACGAATGTGCGTGAAAAGCCCCGTGTAAGTGGCAGGGTTAGAGCGAGGCGAACGACCGATCGGGCTTTGGTCAACGTCAATCACTTTATCAAAACGCTCCAAGCCTTCGATGCGCTCATAGGGCTCAGGCGAGGTACTTGCACGGTAAAGCGATTGAGCGGCAATGCGATAGAGCGTATCGTTAATGAGCGTGGATTTGCCAGACCCCGAGACACCGGTCACAACCGTGATTAACCCTTCGGGAATTTCTAAGGTCACGTTCTTTAAGTTGTGGCCGCTCGCGCCCACCAGTCGCAAAACGTTTTCGGTCTTGCGTTTGGCTTTTCTCGAAAAATCAATGTGCTTGGTGCCGTTCAGATAAGCCCCTGTTAACGAATGGGGATTTTTTTGAATTTCATCGGGCGTGCCACAAGCAATCACTTCGCCCCCTAAGAAGCCCGCTCTGGGGCCCATATCCACAACGAAATCAGCTTCGCGAATGGTGTCTTCATCATGCTCAACGACAATGACAGAATTGCCCAAATCACGCAATTGTTTGAGCGTTTCAATGAGGCGATCATTGTCTCTTTGATGTAAGCCGATCGAGGGTTCGTCCAAAACGTACATCACCCCCGTTAAACCGGAACCGATTTGGCTTGCCAATCGGATGCGTTGACCTTCGCCACCCGAGAGCGTATCGGCACGACGATCCAACGATAAATAGCCCAAACCCACATCGGTTAAAAACTTCAATCGCAAGGCGATGCCGTCAATTAACTTTTGGGCAATGTCTTTTTTCGTACCATCAATGACAAGTGCATCAAAATAGCTTTTGGCTTCTTGCAAACTCATGCCCGTGATATCGGAAATGGCTTTCTTTTGTTCGCCTAAACCGATAAAGACATTGCGAGCGGCTTCTCTTAAACGAGTTCCGTGACAAGAGGCACAGGGTTTTAATACGCGGTAGCGGTTAAGTTCTTCTCGCACGGCTTCGTTGCTGGTTTCAGCATATCGACGATTAAGAATTGCCAAAACACCGTCAAAGGGTTCCGTTTGATAGGTCACTTTCCCGGCGCTTCGATAGGGCATCTTGATCTTTCTGTCACCCAAACCGTAGAGAATGTCGTGGCGATTGTCTTGCGTTAAATCGCACCACGGGGTATCAATGTCAAAATCACAAGCCTTTGCCACCGCCGACATCATGTCAAAGTTATAAAGATTGCGACGATCCCAGCCGTGAATGGCGCCGGAGGCCAAAGAAAGCTCTGGGTGGTTAACGACACTGTCTTCGGTAAAGACCATCGATTCCCCCATCCCGTTGCAATCAGGACACGCTCCTAAGGGGTTATTAAAGGAGAAAATTCGAGGCTCTAACTCTTCAACGCTATAGCCACATTCGGGACAGCAGTAGTGACTCGAAAAACTTAACTTTTCGCCCGTGCCCATGTCTTCGACTTGCACGCGCCCATCCGTTAAACGAAGCGCTGTTTCAAAGCTCTCTGCCAGGCGTTGTTGCGCATCGTCCCTAACCTTTAATCGGTCCACAATCACATCGACATCGTGACGTTCTTTGGGATCAAGATCGGGCAAAGTCTCTGTGTCATAGCGCTTTCCGTCGATTTGGAAACGAATGAAGCCTTGCGTTTGCATGTCTTGGAAAAAGTGGGCGAAATCCATCTTTTTTTGACGAACAACGGGGGCGACAATCATGATCTTGCTGCCCACAGGCATTTGCATCACACGATCAACCATCGCAGAGATGGGCGTGACTTCTAGGGGCAAACCGTGCACAGGACAATAAGGGGTGCCCACGCGAGCAAAAAGCAGACGCAAATAATCCAGAATTTCGGTGATGGTTCCGACGGTTGAGCGAGGGTTGGTGGTGACGGCTTTTTGTTCAATGGCAATGGCGGGCGACAAACCGTCAATCAAATCAACGTCGGGTCGCTCCATGAGGTCTAAAAATTGACGGGCATAAGCCGAGAGGCTTTCAACGTAACGACGTTGACCTTCGGCGTAGAGCGTATCAAACGCAAGTGAACTTTTCCCAGAGCCAGATAACCCCGTGATCACCACTAACTTGTGGCGCGGAATGTCCAAATCAATATTTTTTAAGTTATGCGTACGTGCGCCGCGGATACGAATTGCCGAACCCATCTTTATCTCCGAATTTTGAGCTAAACCAATATATTTTATCGGTTTTCATTTATCGAAATGAAATAAGAATGTGTTCTTTACGTAAAACCCACCCTTTAGGTGTGGACATTTTCGGTAAGTTACTACAAAATAGTGGATAGCGTATTTTTATAGCAATCGCAGTAAAACTCGTAATTTCAATCATGTGTTTTACGCTTCAAATCCTAGGGTTTGTTAAATCATCGATAGCTATTTGAGGTTAATTCACGCTCACCAAACGCATCAATAGCGACGGTGGAGTTCACTCCCTGTCTGAAGCCTTTGGGTTGGTTAGGTTTGTTGTCATTTTGGTGACAACGTTTTTTTGGAAATGAAAGATTATGGCTTCGGTTAATAAAGTCATCATTATCGGTAATTTGGGACGTGATCCCGATACCCGTTATACCGCTGAAGGCGGTACGGCCATTACCACAATCACTGTTGCAACGTCTCGTCGCTACAAGGATTCGAATGGCCAACCTCAAGAAGAAACCGAATGGCACCGCGTTGTGTTCTTCGGTCGTCAAGCTGAAATTGCTTCCGAGTACTTGCGTAAGGGCCGCCCGGTTTATGTGGAAGGTCGTTTGCGCACGCGTAAGTGGCAAGGTCCGGATGGACAAGATCGCTACTCCACGGAAATCATCGCTGAAACGATGCAAATGTTGGGTACGCGTGAACGTTCTGAAGGTGCTCCGGCTGCAGGCGGCTTTGAATCCGCTCCGCGTCGTCCGATGCAAAGCGAAGGTGGCTATCATCAAGCTCCCTCTCGCCAAGCTGATCCGATGCCCGCTCCCGTGGGCGGCCTCGACAATTTAGACGAAGATATTCCGTTCTAAATTTCGCTTGTCGCAAAGAAATAACTCCCTCACTTTTCGTTTGGGAGTTATTTTTTGGGCCTTGCAAAGCTTAAATTGCGCACACAACGTCTTCAATAAAGGCCTTTTGTACAAACTCACCCACCGGCATCGGCTTAAAGCACACGTACCCTTGAATGAGGTCGCAAGTCGTGGTCTTAAGAAAGTCTAACTGCTCTTGCGTTTCGACCCCTTCTGCGACCACCTGTAAGCCAAGTTCGTCCGACTCTTTCTTGAGACGCAGATAAATTCTCGTGCCGTTTCTGTTATAGAAGTAAACATCTTCTTTACTATCGACTAAGCCATCTTCGGCTTCTTTCAGACGTTCAATAATCACGTCTCTCAAGGCCGCAGTACCCTTCGTACCGTCAACACCCAAAATCGAGAGCAAACGATCATTGATTAAGTAGCGCTTATAGAAATGGTTATCCACAAACAACCCGACCGGCATCTTGCCCTTTTCAATAATGCCGGCAATCTCTTTGAGGTTTAAACGCAGACTTTGAAGGAGCTTATTGGCATAAAAGGTCACTTCTTCAAACTCTAAAATCCCGGTGTTAGAGGAAATGGCTTCCAATTTCCCTTCCTCAATATGCCTGAGATCCTCTACAATCTTCGCTAAATTGTCTACAAACTTGTGTTTCGCATACCAAGAGACCAAGCCCATAATCACGAGCTCCACGATTCCAATGTAAAAGAGCACTAACAAGGTTGACAGCAAAACCTTTTTCGTCAAGAAGTTCGAAGGGTAGAAACTGATAAAACGGTATTTCCCGTAATCGTGCATATAAACACAATAGTTCTGCCCTTGATAGTCGTAGTGGAACGATTCGCCCCATTCGGGCTCCCCGTACTCGGCGTAAACCTTGGTTAGATCCGTACCAACCACTCGCTTAATGGGAGAGGCCACCACCTTTTGACTGTCTCGGTCAAAAATCATCAAATCGCCTTGAGCGCCAAGCGGAACCGTAAAAATCAAATTATCAAGTACCTGTCTTTCCCTAACCTTTAATAAGCGTTCAGGTTTTAAACCAATTTGAACGATAGCGTTACCGTCTTGCGCCCAAACCGCAGAGTACTGCATAGGAATACCCTCGACCGTATTGGGTGTTACGCCCTGACAAAGCTTTAATGAACGATCCTTGAGCATCGGCGCAAAAAATCCAATCTGTTCGCCCGACTCAAAGGTGTACCCATAGTACTTAGGGTGCGTTCCAGCAAAAATCTTTCCTTGAGGCGAAAAGATGTGAATTTCATCTAGGCCGTATTTCTGAGCCAAAATTTGGAGTTGGGCCTGACTCTTAACGATGCTTGGGTGGTTATCAACAATAAAAGCCACCACTTCAGCAGCCTGAATGGCTTGCTCCGTGTAGCGTTGTTCTTCAGTAAATAAACGCTCTTGATTTTCTGAAATTAATCGCTCTAATTGAGCAAAAAGAAGTTGAGATTCTTTGTATTGACTTTCGTGATTGGTATAAAACTGAAACCAAATATTGACCGGCAGGATTGGCACAAGCAACAATAGCGCCCAAAGGCGCATCATCTGCGACAAAATTTGTTTAATGCTACGGCCTGCTTGCATATTACATTCCCTTCAAAGTGATCCTAACAACTAGGACAAAGACAACTAGTAGGGCAAATAAAACAATTCGTTCATGAAGTTTGGCTTACTTTTGAGAAAAGAAAGTATAAAGCCACATCGTTTCGCAGTTATACAGAACACAAATTCCCGATACTCATATAGCCCTTAGAAATTGAGTTGCCCTTTGTGGATAAAACGCTG
>CABSHY010000013.1 GCA_902477615.1 uncultured Sutterella sp. | reverse complement strand
ATCGACGCCAAGCGTCACGTCCTGCTTCGTCTCGCCCGTGGCGATGGTCAGCTTGATCGTGAACGGAGTTCGCCGCTCGACGACGGCCTTGCCAGCCTTCAGCATGTGTCTTGCCTTTGCAGGCGAACACGGCATAAGGGGCTTGCCGCGCATGTTCAAAACAAATACTTTCAAAGTATCTCCTTTGCGGATACCCGCAGGCTCCGCTTGCTCGGCCCGAAGGCCGGTTGACATCCTTCGTCAATGTTGGAAAGGGTTTCTTGTCTGCATCACCGCTCCTACCTCTCAGAGCTTTTAAACACAGACCGCAGAGCCTAGGACTAGGATGAACATCCCACGGTGCCTATACATTCCAAACCAACGTAGTTCGCTTTCCCAAAAGAAAGCTCACTGAGACTAGTCAATAAAGGCTTTTTCAAGCCTCCGCCTTCAGGCGGGGGTTATTGACCGTACTTTCCCTGCAAAAAAGATTGATGCACTAATTTTAAATGACAGCTAATATTCAGGGGTAAAACTTTTGAATTATTTTCTATTTATTCATCGTGCCCAGTCCTTCGTCACTTTTTGCCGTTGATACTTTTAAGACTTTAGGGAATAAAACCTTTAGTCGCCAAAGTATGTTCGGGGTCATCATGACCTGGATCGTCTTGATCTGCGTGGTCGTGGG
This sequence comes from uncultured Sutterella sp., assembly GCA_902477615.1. GTDB lineage: Bacteria > Pseudomonadota > Gammaproteobacteria > Burkholderiales > Burkholderiaceae_F > Aphodousia. The sequence continues at coordinate 14,019 of CABSHY010000013.1, read as the reverse complement.
CTTGGTCTATGTCGGACGCATTATTCGTATCCAAGACCAAAAGGCGCACTTAAGTCAGTTGCACCAAACAACGGAACTTTGGGCTGAAACCTTTAACCTGCGCCTGATTTCCGACACTGACCGCCTGACACAAATGGCGGTGCCTTTATCATCAGGCCCGGCTTATCCCGACAACCTCGATACTTTTCACGGCATTGTCCGCTCATTGATGATTGACCGTGCGGAAATTCTTGAAATTGCCATCATTAACCAAAAAGACATTATCGAAGCCTCTTATGTTTCGCCTCGTCCCTTTGGCGACATCACGATGCGCAAAAATCAAGTCTATGGGCGAACAGAAACGAAAGCGGCCTTACAAAAAGCCAAAGAGGTGGGAACAGCTACCTTCTCAGACCCTTATGCGCTTCCCATTGAAGGCTCCCCTTTCGTTGACTTGATTGTCCCGCTTCATGTCAGTGATCAGAACCTTTTAGTGGTCGCCCGTATTTCTTTGTGGGTTTTGTTGCGAGAAACGTCCATTAAAAATCCGGAATATCGCGTCAATCTCTATTTTGACAAGCACCCCATTATTACGGCCAATACCAATACGCAACGAGAGCTTATTCGTGCTCGCGTCCCCTTGCATCCCCTTTCCTCTGACTTCCAATTGGAAGTGACACGCTACGCCGAAAACCTTCTTACTCAAAACACGCTCTTTTGGGTGATTACGGCTTTGGGGATTTTCTTGGTGATCGCTCTTTTAGGGATTATTCGATTTAACTGGCGACAAAATCGTATTGAAGAAGCGCTTCGTGCCGAATCCGCTTTGAGAAAGAACATTGCTGACAGCCAATTGTCCGGCCTTCAAGTCACCGATTTAAGCGGTCGCATTATCTACACCAATAAAACCTTCAGTGACCTTTTAGGGCTTAAAAATAACAGTTCTTTAATCGGTCAAATTCCGCCCTACTCCTACTGGCCTCAAGGCGATCAGGGATTCCGTTTGATGGAATTATTAAACGGTGTGAAGCGCCGTCAATTGAAAAACACGAGTTACGAATTCCCTGCGGTTCGCGCTGACGGGCAATCCTTCTGGGTGTTACTGCACATCATCCCGATGGTGACAGTCGAAGGTGAGCAAATCGGCTGGTTATGGACACTTACTGACATTTCCGAAATTCGTCAGGCTCAAGAAAAATTAACCGCAGCGCACGAACGCTTTAACCGCGTGCTGGAATCCATGCTGGACTCCATTAGCGTGGTCGATCCTAATACCAATGCACTTCTTTTTTCCAATAGTTCCTATGATCGAACGTTTGGTGAAAATGCGAGCGGACACATTTTGGCCTCTCAAAAAATGGCGCAATTGACGGCAAAAGAAAAATCACGGTCACCCTACATCTATATCGAAGATTTGGATCGTTGGTACAACGTCAGAAGTCGACTGATTCCGTGGACGGACCGCACGGAAGCGGAATTGCAAATTCTCTCCGATGTGACGGAACAACGTCGCAACGAAATGCTCTTGGCTGAACAACAAGCCCGAAGCGAATTGAATTCGCAATTGGTCAGCATGGGTGAAATGGCAAGCTCTTTGGCACACGAATTGAATCAACCGCTCTCGGCCATTTCTAACTATGCCTTTGTCGTGGAGAGCTCCATGCGCAAAGCGGGCGTGCCCGAAGATCATGAAATGCTTTACTCCATTCAACGCATTGCTGCGCAAACAAAGCGCGCCGGTGGCATCATCAAGCGTATTCGCTCCTTTACGCGTCGCAGTGACCCCAAGATGGAAATGATTGCGATCAGTACGCTTGTCAACGAAGTCACGGAATTGGCCAATATTCAAGCCCGACGCCATAACGCCAAGTTGGAGTTTTTTATTGCTCAAGATGTTCATGAAGTCTATTGCGATGAAATTATGATTGAGCAAGTACTCTTAAACTTGATTAAAAACGGGATTGAGGCCGCGGCCAGTATTAAAGGCAATGCACCCAAGGTGTCTCTTACCGTTTATCGTAACGCTGATCGGTACCTTGTTTTCGAAGTGGCCGATAACGGCTGCGGCATCAAGGATGAAGATAAAGAACACCTCTTTGACCCGTTCTTCACAACGAAATCGGCCGGTATGGGCATGGGGCTCAATATTTGCCGAACGATTGTTGAATTGCATCACGGTCGACTAACAATTTCTGACAATATTGGTCAAGGCGCAATCTTTACGTTACTGCTACCAGAACGAAAACCGTCCACGAATTAAGTTAACAATTTGTCGTGCGTGGCGACATGTTGAAATTTGCTAAAATGGTTAGCTGTAACTTATGTTTTGGTGATGAGAAAAATGGTGGCTTTTCCTACTTTTAACTTTAACCCGTCGCAAAAAGATCCTTTGGGCACGGTCTATGTTGTCGATGATGACAGCGATGTCCGTGACAGTATGCGTCGTATGTTGGAATCTCAAGGTTTCCGCGTCGAACTCTTTGAAAGCGGTGAATCTTTTATCGCCAAATATGACCCCAACGCCATTGCCGTCTTGTTGCTTGACGAACGCATGCCCGGTGGTATGAGTGGCAGCGAAGTGCAAGAACATTTGATCGCCCGTAAGGCAACAATTCCTATCATTTTCTTAACGGGTCACGGTGATGTGCCAATGGCTGTGAATGCTTTAAAGAAAGGCGCTCACGACTTCTTGCAAAAACCGCCAGATTCTCATGAATTGTTGCCAATGTTGGAAAAGCTTTTGAAGGAAACCCGCGAGCAACGCGTTCAATTGGAAAAGCAAACGCTTAACCAAGCGATGCTCTCGAAATTGACGCCGCGTGAACAACAAGTGCTTGAACGCATTGTGGCCGGTCGACTCAATAAGCAAATTGCCGATGACTTGGGCATCTCCATCAAGACGGTGGAAGCTCACCGTGCTTCGATCATGGATAAGACCAATTCCGGTACGGTTGCTGATTTGATGCGCGTGGTTTTGGGCGCAGAAGGTCATTAATTTAAAAGCCCTTTACACAGAATCCGCCCGTTTGTCTCGGGCGGTTTTGTTTTGAGCAATCATTTAATTTTTGAAATTGAGGTGTAAACGTGAGTGCCAATTACATTGACGGGAAAGCCATCGGTAAAGCGATTCGTGAAAAGATCAAAGAAGCTGTAAAGGGCTTATCTCGTACGCCTGCCTTAGCCGTGATTATGGTGGGCGAAAATCCGGCGAGCGCCGTTTACGTCCGAAATAAAATTCGTGCCTGTAACGACGCCGGCATCACTTCGATTGAATGCAATCTTCCGGAGACAGCTTCCGAAGATGAACTTCTTTCCCAAATCCAAAAACTTAACGACGATCCGACCGTTGACGGCATTTTGGTTCAATTGCCCCTGCCCTCTCATATGCGAGCCGGTCTCATTTTGGAAGCCATCGATCCCGATAAGGACGTGGACGGCTTCCACATCTATAACACCGGCAAGTTAGTCACCACGGGCGGTGGTTTTAAGCCCTGTACACCTGCCGGCATCATCGAACTTTTAAAAGCCATCGACTATCCGATTGATGGAAAACATTGCGTGATTTTGGGACGCTCCAACATTGTGGGCAAACCCCTTGCCATGCTTCTGCTCCAAGAAAACGGCACCGTTACCATGACGCATAGCCACACGCCTGATATTCGCCGATACACGAAGGATGCGGATATTTTGGTGGCTGCCATCGGTAAGGCCAAGTACGTGAAAGCCGATATGGTAAAAGAAGGGGCTGTTGTGATCGACGTCGGTATGAATCGAGATGAAAACGGTAAGCTCTGCGGTGACGTTGATACCGAAAAAGTCGCTAAGGTTGCCGGTTGGATTACGCCAGTTCCGGGGGGCGTGGGTCCCATGACGATTGCCATGCTCATGCACAATACGTTGGTATCGGCTCAGAAGCGACTTCAACAATAAATTGCAGAAACGTATGCGACAAAAACCTCAGATTTCAACGTCTGAGGTTTTGTTTTGCTCATATTGTTGAGCATAAGTAATCATAACTGCGCATAAGTGTTCATATTTTGACAAAAAGTAGGCATAAAACTGAAAAATTGCCAAATAATAAGCAAAGCTCTGAGACTCAACGTGTTTTTGATCAATGATCAAATGTTCAAAAACTGAATTACTCTTCCCAATCCTCAATGTCAGTGTTGACCACTTTCTGAATGACATCAAACGAAAAACCACGACTGGCTAAATAACGTATCTGTTTTGTCTTTTCTTTGAAATCTTCGGGAGCTTTTCCCTTAAAGCGACGAAGCCAAAGGGCGCGAGCGCGTTCAGCTTCACTCTCAAGAGGCTCCATCGCCTCTTTAACGATATCTTCTTCCAATCCCTGACGGCGCAACTCAAATTCAATACGGGCGTTACCGTATTTATTGCTTCGAATTCGAGCTCGACTTTTAGCGTAGCGTTCATCAGAGAGGTATTTCAAACCCTCTAATTCATCTAAAAGGCGATCGACTTCCGCTTCTTCCTGCTCGGGTTGCAAGTAACGCAAGAGCTTTCCTCGAAGTTCCAAACGCGAATACTCGCGCCGCGCAAGGTATTGCACGGCACGAGCTTTAGGCGAGGGTTGCTTTCGTTGACGAGAGGAAGGTTTTACCGCTTCCTCTTCATCAATGAAGACCTCTTCTGAGTCTTTAGACCAAAACGTCATCGTCGCTCTTATCTTCAGCGGAAGCGACCTTACCCTTCACACCCTTGAGTTCACGGATGCGACCTTCGATTTCTTCCAAAACCGCAGGGTTGGACTTCAAGAATTCGCGAGCGTTATCGCGACCTTGACCGATCTTGTCGCCTTGGTAGCTGTACCAAGAACCGGACTTGCCCACCAAATTCAGGTCAACACCCATGTCAATGACTTCACCTTCGTGAGAGATGCCGTCACCGTAGAGAATGTCGAATTGAGCGGTCTTAAAGGGAGGCGCAACCTTGTTTTTCACAACCTTCACCTTGGTATCGGAACCGATCACTTCGTCGCCCTTTTTCAAGGCACCCACGCGACGGATGTCCAAGCGAACGGAGCTATAGAACTTCAAAGCGTTACCACCTGTCGTCGTTTCGGGGCTGCCGTAGCTCACACCGATCTTCATACGAATTTGGTTAATGAAGATCACGAGCGTGTTGGTACGCTTAATGGAAGACGTTAACTTACGCAAAGCTTGACTCATCAAGCGGGCTTGAAGACCCGGTAAAGCTTCACCCATTTCACCTTCGATTTCTGCTTGCGGCGTCAATGCGGCCACGGAGTCAATGACCACCATGTCAACGGAGCCCGAGCGCACCAAAGCGTCAACGATTTCCAAAGCTTGTTCACCGGTATCGGGTTGAGAGATCAAAAGGTCGCCCAAATTCACACCCAAGCGTTGAGCGTATTGAATATCTAAAGCGTGTTCGGCGTCAACGAAAGCGCAGGTGCCACCCGTCTTTTGCATTTCAGCAACAACGTGCAAAGCCAACGTCGTCTTACCGGAAGATTCCGGGCCGTAGATTTCAACAATACGACCACGCGGTAAACCGCCAATCCCTAAGGCTAAATCCAAGCCTAAAGAACCCGTGGAGACAACATCGATATCTTCATTGAGATTCTTGTCGCCCATACGCATGATGGAGCCTTTACCGAATTGCTTTTCAATTTGAGCAAGAGCAGCAGACAATGCCTTTTTGCGTTCTTCGCCTTCAACTCGTTCGACTCGGGGTAATGTGCGCTTTTCAGCCATGATTATTCCTTAGTTAAAAAAATCTTCAATTGTTATAAAACCAATTCAATAGATTCATGCAATAACACCAATAAAAAGTATCAATATTGCGTAAGTCCCTTGTTTTCAATCATTGCGTTTTATCCATAACCGAATTATTCACTATAAAAGATCATTTGTCGAGACTTTTTACAGTCATTTTAGTTATCGTTTTCCCTAATATACATATCTAAGTTTGATCTTTATTTAACTTTCACAATTAAAAATTTTTCTCAAGGGTATTTGACAAATAAAAAAAGGGACGGCATAATTTCGAACTCGTTGGTTGGATGTGAGGCAACGGGCTTTTCCCGGCAGCGCATAGCGACGGGTCGTTAGCTCAGTCGGTAGAGCAGCGGACTTTTAATCCGTTGGTCGAGAGTTCGAGTCTCTCACGACCCACCAATCACAATTAGCTTGAAGGTTTGGGAGCGTAGCTCAGTTGGTAGAGCAGCGGACTCTTAATCCGTCGGTCCAGAGTTCGAGTCTCTGCGCTCCCACCAAGCCTACTTGAAAATGAAGCTGATCGTTGATCGGCTTTTTTTGTATCTATCCGTCAAAAATTCATTAACTTTCCACAATTTGTGGTAATTTTCCCTTTTATCTTACGTTTTTTTGTTCTTAGGTATTTGAAGTGACGACGATCGCTCTTCCCACTGCTACAGATACGGATCATTTCGGTGAAAGCTTGGCTTTGGCCGTTTTAAATTCGCATGATGCCATTATGAGCTCAGGCCTCAATATTCGTTTGGAAGGCAATCTCGGCGCAGGTAAAACCTCAACCGTGCGTGCAATGCTTCGTCGTTTAGGCGTCACCGGTCGCATCAAAAGCCCGACCTTTACCTTATTAGAAACCTATCCTTTAGATAATGGGTTAGAAGCCTTTCACTTTGATTTCTACCGTTTTGAAGATCCTGAAGAATTTTTAGACGCTGGTTTCAGAGAAAACTTCGCTCCTGGTAACGTCACGCTCGTGGAGTGGAGCGAGAAAGCTTACCCTTGTTTGCCCGAGGCTGACATCACGGTCACGCTTAGCGTTGCGGGCGACGGGCGCGAAGCAAAACTTGAAGGCAACTCTGCCTTAGGTCAACACATTGTCTCTGAGGTGCTCAAGCAATGGCCTTAACACGTCGTCATCTCATTGCCAGTACGTCGGGCACCTTGGCTCTTACCATTGCCCCATTTCAAACGGCGCAAGCCGCAGAGATGGTCGATGTTCGTATGTGGCCTGCACAAGAGTACACCCGTGTTACGCTCGAACACGACCAACCGATTAAATTCAAGTATTTCCTTGTCCGCTCCCCTAAGCCCTGTCGCTTGGTGGTTGACATTGAAAATTTAGAGTTGACGTCTCGACTTCAGAAAATGATTTCGAACGTTTCGCCCAACGATCCCTTTATTCAAGCGGTTCGTATCGGTCAATACTCACCCAATATCGTTCGACTCGTGATGGACTTAAAAACAGAAGTCCGTCCCGAAGTCTTTTCGCTCAAACCGATCGCTAACTATAAGTATCGATTGATTTTTGACGTCTACCCTGTCGGAAAATCCGCAAGCACCGATGCCGACCCGTTAGCCAGCGTCATTGCCGGTCTTGATAATAAAAGTAAGCCGGGCGACCCCTTGGGTGAACTCATCGCTAAAAACGATAAAGAAACAAAAACGCAGCCCGTTGCGAAAAAGCCTACAGAGACCGCAAATCCCTCTGTGCAAAAACCCGCAACGAGTCAAGCCAAACCCACCAAAACACAGCCTGCCGCCAAAACGCCGACCAAGAAGTCATCGTCTAAAAAGAAGACCATTATTGTAGTGGTCGATCCCGGTCACGGTGGCGAAGACCCCGGCGCCGTTGGTAAGGGGAAAACTTACGAAAAGCACGTGGTGTTGGCGATTGCCAAGCGCTTGGAAAAACTGATTGGTCGAGAAAAAGACATGAAGTGCGTCATGACGCGCAAGTCCGACCACTTTGTTAGTCTCAGCCAACGCGTGATGATTGCTCAAAAAGCCAAAGCTCACCTTTTTGTGAGTATCCACGCTGACGCTTGGACTAAGCGAGACGTTAAAGGTACCAGTGTTTATGCGTTAGCCGAACGCGGGGCGACGTCATCAGCGGCCATGTGGCTCGCAAAAAACCAAAATGATGCTGACTTGATTGGCGGGGCCAACTTTAAAGAAGTGGATCGGCGTCTTCAATCCGTTTTGGTTGATATGACGACGTCGTGGAAAATTAACTACAGTCTTGAATTGGGTCACAGTGTTTTGTCTCGTTTAAGTAAAGTCAATACGCTGCATCGCCGTCAGGTGGAACAAGCCGGCTTTTTGGTTTTGAAAGCCCCTGGCATTCCTTCGATTTTGGTTGAAACGGCCTTTATCAGTAACCCTCAGGAAGAGAAAAAGTTAAAGACTTCCAGCTACCAACAAAAGGTGGCGGTCGCCATTCTCGAAGGCATTCGTCAGCAAGTCGCTAAAAACGACTCGATTATGCAGGGTTAATTTTTGAAGATTCTCGACTTTTCGGGCACTTTCGTCTGATTAAAGTTAAAATAACGCTATCTTTTTTAGTTTATTCACAAGGACATCGCAATCATGGCTCTTGTCTCTTTACGCCAATTATTGGATCACGCCGCTGAAAACGGTTACGGCGTGCCGGCTTTTAACGTCAACAATTTGGAACAAGTTCAAGCAATCATGTCGGCTGCTCAAGAAGTGGGCGCCCCCGTCATCATGCAAGCTTCTGCCGGTGCTCGTCGTTACACGGGCGAATTGTTCTTGAAACACTTGATTGAAGCCGCAGTTGAATCCTACCCGGACGTCCCCGTCTGTATGCACCAAGACCACGGTCAAAATCCGGCCGTCTGCCAAGGCGCCATGCGCATGGGCTTTACCTCCGTGATGATGGACGGCTCTTTGGAAGCTGACGGTAAGACCATTGCCTCTTTTGACTACAACGTTGATGTGACCCGTCGCGTGGTGGAAATGGCTCACTGCATCGGTGTTAGCGTTGAAGGCGAACTCGGTTGCTTGGGCTCTCTTGAAACGATGAAGGGCGACAAGGAAGACGGTCACGGCACGGATGCCAAGATGACCCGTGATCAACTTTTGACGGACCCGGATCAAGCCGCTGACTTCGTTGCTCAAACGCAATTGGACGCATTGGCCATTGCCATCGGTACGAGCCACGGTGCTTACAAGTTCTCTCGTAAGCCCACGGGTGACATTTTGTCGATCGAACGCGTCAAGGAAATTCACCGCCGCTTGCCCAACACTCACCTTGTCATGCACGGCTCTTCCTCTGTTCCGCAAGAATACTTGGCTGAAATCCGTGAATTCGGCGGTGATATGCGCGAAACGTACGGTGTGCCGGTTGAAGAAATTCAAGAAGCCATCAAGCACGGTGTTCGCAAGGTCAACATTGACACCGACATCCGTTTGGCCATGACGGCTGCGACGCGTCGCTACTTGGTGGAAAACCCCTCTAAGTTTGACCCGCGCGAATACTTGAAGGCTGCTCGCCAAGCCGCTTATGAGCTTTGCAAGAAGCGTTACCTTGAATTCGGTTGCGAAGGTCAAGGCGCTCGCATGAAGGCGGTTGACCTCTTTACGATGGCCAAGCGCTACGAAAAGGGCGAATTAAAGCAAAACATCATCTAATTTTTAGATGATCAAGGGCAGCCCCACGCTGCCCTTTCTTGTTCTTATCAGCGAACTGACTCCAAAAAAACTATGACCACACAACCCAACGACGCTAAAGACCTCAAAGGGAAGACCGGCCTTCGTCGCTTGATTAATGCCTTTCATTATTCTCAAGACGGCTTTATGGCTGCCTATAAAAATGAAGAAGCCTTTCGACAAGAATTCTGGCTTTTGATTGCTGCCGTTATTCTTGCCATGCTTTTGCCGTTTTCGATGACGGGCGTAGCCGCTGTGGCGATTGCTCACCTCTTTTTACTGATCGTCGAAATTTTGAATTCGGCCATTGAAGCTGCGATTGACCGCATCGGCTCTGAAATTCACCCCCTGTCCAAGCGTGCTAAGGACATGGGCAGTTGTGCTGTTTTGATGGCGATTGCCGTGGTGGTTATTACGTGGTTAACGTTACTTGCTGATGCTTTTATTTTCTAATGAAATTCTGCGTATTTTTGAGCAAAGTTTTTCCTCTCCACGCTAGAAATTCATTAGAATTAGATAGATTAGGGCAGGCGCGGTGCCTGTCGAAAATTTGGATAAATTAGGGATTGAACGATCATGCCCATTCTTGAAACTTCGTTGCACTCCTTGGAGCGCGTCTACAGCGGTAAAGTACGTGACAGCTACCTCGTCGATGACGATAAGTTGCTCATTGTTGTCTCTGACCGCATCTCTGCTTTTGACGTGATTCTTGATGACCCGATTCCTTACAAGGGCCAAGTCTTGCAAGCTTTAACCGACTTCTGGTTTGAAAAGTTCAAGGACGTCGTTCCTAACCACTTAACCGGTATCGCTCCGGAAAGCGTGGTAGAAGCTGACGAAATCGACCAAGTGAAGGGCCGCGCCGTTGTTGCGATGAAGCTCAAGCCCATTCCTATCGAATGCGTGGTTCGTGGCTATATCATCGGTGGTGGTTGGAAGGACTACCAAGAAACGGGTAAGGTTTGCGGCATTGAATTGCCGGCTGGCTTAAAGCAAGCTCAAAAGTTACCGGAACCGATCTTCACGCCCGCTGCTAAGGCTGAACTCGGTACGCACGACGAAAACATCTCTTTTGAGAAGGCCGCCGAAATGGTGGGCGAAGATGTCGCTACCCAAATCCGTGACTACTCCATCAAGCTCTACAAGTTGGCAAGCGAATTTGCGCTCACCAAGGGCATCATCATCGCCGATACGAAGTTTGAATTCGGTTTGGATGAAAACGGCACGGTTCGTTTGATGGACGAAGTCTTAACGCCTGACTCTTCTCGCTTCTGGCCTGCTGATCAATATCAAGAAGGTATTTCTCCTCCTTCCTTCGATAAGCAATTCATGCGTGATTGGTTAGAAACCCAACCGTGGAACAAGACGGCTCCGGCTCCTCGTGCTCCTGAAGAAATTTTGGAAAAGACGTCCTTGAAGTATCGCGAAGCCTTAAAGCGCATCGCCGATCGTGACGTTATTTAAATCCTGATCGCATAGGAAATCAGTGGCGCGAGAGCAAAAATGCTTTTCGCGCCCTTCTCGTTTTTTTAGATATTGTTTTTTTAGGAAAGAAAATATGCAAAACGCTCCGCTCGTTGGCGTCGTAATGGGCTCCAACTCCGACTGGGATGTCATGAAAAACGCTTGCGATATTCTCAAGGAATTCGGTGTTCCGTTCGAAGCTCAAGTTGTCTCTGCTCACCGCATGCCCGATGAAATGTTTGAGTACGCCGAAATGGCTCAAGAACGTGGTTTGAAGTGCATTATTGCCGGTGCGGGCGGTGCCGCTCACTTGCCGGGCATGTTGGCCGCTAAGACCGTTGTGCCGGTGTTGGGCGTGCCCATTCCCTCTCGCTACTTGCGTGGCGAAGACTCTTTGCTCTCGATCGTTCAAATGCCCAAGGGCGTGCCTGTGGCCACGTTTGCCATCGGTGAAGCCGGTGCCGGTAATGCCGCTCTTTACGCCATCCAAATGTTGGCAGCGGCCGGCAACGAAGAGATGCGTGAAAAGATTCAAGCTTTCCGTAAAGCTCAAAACGCCAAAGCTCGCAACATGACTTTGCCCCTTTAATCCTTAGGACAATATTCATGCAAAAGAAGTTACCGTTAAACCCCGGCTCTACCCTCGGCATGATGGGTGGCGGTCAGTTGGGTCGTATGTTTGCGATTGAAGCCGCTTACATGGGTTATCACGTCACGGTATTGGAACCCGGCCAAGGGTCTCCCGCCGCTGAAGTCTCCTTAAAGCACATCGCTCAACCTTATTTGAGCGAAGAAGGCTTAAAAGAGTTGGCTCAAACGTCTGAAGCTGTGAGTACGGAATTTGAAAACGTTCCGGCGCAAGCGCTCGACAATTTAGCTCAATCTTGCTTTGTCGCCCCTCCGGGTTCGGCTGTTGCAGTCGCTCAAGACCGCAATGTTGAAAAGAACTTTATTGAAAACGTAGCCAAGGTTCCGGTGGCTCCAAACGCTGCGATTTTAAGTGCAGCTGACATTGATAAGGTCTCTGACGATCTTTTCCCCGCCATCTTAAAGACGGCCCGTTTGGGTTATGACGGCAAGGGCCAAGTGTTGGTGGAAAACCGCGAAGACTTGCACCGCGCTTTCGTTGAACTCAAAGAAGTCGATTGCATTTTGGAAAAGCGTTTGCAATTGCACCGTGAAGTGTCTGTCATCGTCGCCCGTGGCGCTGACGGTCAAACGGCAACGTTCCCCGTGTGTGAAAACCTCCACCGAAGCGGCATTTTGGCCGTGACCGTGATGCCAGCTCGCGTTGAAGAAGAAACGAGTCAAAAGGCCCGTCAATTTGCTACGCAAATCGTGGATGCTTTGGGTTACATCGGTGTGCTTTGCGTTGAATTCTTCGTGCTCAAAAACGGCGATATCGTTGCCAATGAAATGGCTCCTCGCCCGCACAATTCCGGCCACGCCACGATTGACGCTTGCTGGAGCAATCAATACGAACAACAACTTCGTTGCATGACGGGTCAACCCTTAGCTGATACGACGCAACACTCCCCCGCTGTCATGCTCAATTTGTTGGGTGATATCTGGTACGAAGGTGAAGAGATGCGAGAACCGGCTTGGGATAAGGTTTTAGCCATCCCCGGCGCCAAACTTCACCTCTACGGTAAGGCTCAAGCTCGCCGAGCCCGCAAGATGGGTCACGTGACGTGCTTGGGTCGTACGATGGAAGAAGCCTTAAACTGCGCTCGCCAAGTGGCTGACGTTTTAGGTTTACCGGAGCCCCAATAATGCAAACGCCTGTTGATGAAAGAGCGATCCGTGCGGCCGTCGACGTTTTAGAGTGCTCCGGCCTTGTTGCCATGCCCACCGAAACGGTCTACGGCCTTGCGGCCAATGCCGATGATGAAAAGGCAGTCCACAAAATTTTTGCGGCCAAAAACCGTCCGGCCGATCATCCCTTGATTGTTCACATCACGGGCGAAGAAGCATTGGATCATTGGGCCGTGGATATTCCCCAATCAGCGTATACGTTGGCAAGAAAATTCTGGCCGGGTCCATTGACCATGATTTTGAAAAAAGCCGATCATGTCGGTGCTTGGGTCACGGGCGGTCAGGATAGCGTCGGTCTTCGTGCGCCCTCGCACCCTTGGGCCCGTGCGTTGATTAAAGCCTTTGCCGGTAAACATCACCGTGGGATTGCTGCGCCTTCGGCCAATACCTTTGGTCGTATTTCGCCGACCTCTGCCCAACACGTCAAAGACGATTTGGGTGAAAAGCCTCGCGGCAAGGTTGACCTGATTTTGGATGGCGGCGAATGTGACGTTGGGGTCGAATCCACCATCATTAATTTGTCGGGCGAACACCCTGAAATTCTTCGTCATGGGGCAGTAACGCGCACCATGCTTGAAGAGGCATTGGGTTGTGCCGTACCTGACGGCAGCAAAGACTCTCCCCGCGCATCGGGCACTTTAAAGAGCCACTATGCTCCGAAAACCAAAGTGATTTTGGTCGATGATATTCAAGTGGCGATCTCGCAGTATAGCGACAAAAAGTTAGCCGTTATGGCGCCTCAAAGCCAAATGACAGAAACACCTAAAAATGTCGTCAAATGGTTTGCGGCGGCCTCAGAAGCGGCGGACTATGCTCGTTTTCTTTATGCTCGTTTGCATGAACTCGATGCTGTCAATGCTGACCTCATTTTGATTGAAAACCCTGCACAAGGCGGCCTTTGGGACGCCGTGCATGACCGTTTAGGCCGTGCGGCCGCTTAAAAACACCGGGAATACGTGTTATGGCAGAAGAATTGATGCGCCTCTCAAAGCGCTTAAGTGAATTGGGTTTAGCTTCGCGTCGCGAAGCTGACAGTTGGATTGAAAAGGGGTGGGTTCGTGTCGATGACCATGTGGCTGAACTTGGCGAAAAAGTCACGGCCTCACAAAAAATTCAAATATCTTCCAAGGCCAAGGCTTTGCAAGGCCAACAAGTCACGATTCTTCTGAATAAACCGATCGGTTACGTAAGCGGTCAGGCCGAAGACGGCTATGAACCGGCTCGCGTTTTAGTGACGCCTGAAAATCATTGGGAAGAAGACGACTCGCCTAAGCGTTTTTCTCGCTCACAACTGATGCATTTGGTGCCGGCCGGGCGCTTGGATATTGACTCCGTC
>CABSHY010000012.1 GCA_902477615.1 uncultured Sutterella sp. | reverse complement strand
TGCTAAGCAAGTCTTTGCCGCGATTATGGAAGGCAACGGAGAAGTTGATGCTCTCATTGACTCTTTGGGCTTAAAGCAAATCTCTGATACGGGTGCTTTGGAAAAGATTATTGACGAGGTCATTGCCAATAATCCGAAGAACGTTGAAGAGTTTAAGGCTGGTAAGGAAAAGGCTTTGAACGGCTTGGTCGGTCAAGTGATGAAGGCCAGTAAGGGCAAGGCTAATCCGGGTCAAGTTAACCAATTATTGCGTCAAAAGTTGACGGCATAATGTCTTAATCTCGGATGCAAAAAAAGCAGTTCGTATGAACTGCTTTTTTGCTATCAGAGATTTGGATTAAGCGCCGTAACGTGCTCGATAAGCCACAACCGCTTCTCTATAGGGTTTTGCTTGTTGAGCCATCGGTGTTTCTTCATCCATAAATGCCAATAAGTCGATCAAGTTAATGATGGAAATAACGGGCATTTGGTAAAGTTTTTCAACTTCTTGGACAGCGGAATGTTCTGTCATGACCTCTGCCGTGCCACCCTTTTCCATGCGGTCTAAAGCGATCAAAACACCAGACGGGGTGGCCCCAGCAGCCTTAATCAAGTTCACAGATTCGCGAACAGACGTGCCCGCAGAGATAACATCGTCAATCACAATGACCTTACCTTGTAAGGGAGCGCCAACAATCGTTCCACCTTCGCCGTGGTCCTTAGCTTCTTTGCGGTTAAATGCGTAAGGAATATCACAACCCATTTCAGCTAATTTAACAGCAACGGCTGCGGCCAAGGGGATGCCCTTATAGGCAGGACCAAAAATCATATCGAACTCAATCTCGCCACGTTCGCGAGCGGCCAAGAGCGTTTTTGCATAGAAATCAGCTAAACGAGCCAACGTGCTACCGGTGTTAAATAAGCCGAGATTGAAGAAATACGGAGAAAGGCGACCGGCCTTTGTTTTAAATTCACCAAAGCGAAGAACCTTGGTATCAAGTGCAAACTCGATAAAGTCGTGTTGTAAAGACATAATACAAATCCACAAAAAATGTAGTGAATCAGGATAATTAACCTAATTAGCTAATTTTACAGAGAATCGCGACATGTTTCGTATTATTACTTTCAATGCTAACGGAATTCGTTCGGCTGCTAAGAAAAATTTTTGGGAGTGGTTTGATCAGCAAAATGCAGATATTTTGTGCGTTCAGGAGCTAAAGGCTCAGGAAGCAGATATATCTGAGGATGTTTTACACGCTGAAGGGTATCACGTGTTTATGCACACGGCACAAAAAAGAGGCTACTCTGGGGTTGCTCTTTATACCAAACAAAAACCGATAAATGTTCAAATTGGGTTTGGCAATGAAGAGTTTGATGCAGAAGGGCGGTATGTTGAGTGCGAGTTTGAACACCTTATTGTGGTGAGTGTCTATTTCCCTTCAGGTTCGAGTTCAGAAGATCGTCAAGAAGCTAAATTTCGCTTTTTAGATGCTTTTGAACCCCATTTAAAAACTTTAATGGCTCGTGGTAAAGAGATTGTGTTTTGTGGCGATATTAATATTGCTCATAAAGAAATTGACCTTAAAAATTGGAAGGGTAACCTTAAAAACTCAGGTTTCCTACCAGAAGAACGCCAATGGCTGACTACTCTTTTTAATGAAGGTTGGATTGATGTTTTCCGCCAACTTGAGCCGACCAAGGAACAATACACTTGGTGGAGTCAACGAGGGCAGGCTAGAGCCAAGAATGTCGGTTGGAGAATTGACTATCAAATCGCTACGCAAGGACAAGCAGCGAAAGCAACTCAAACAAGTGTTTACAATGAAGAGAAATTCTCCGATCATGCTCCGTTGATAGTGGATTACAAGGACTAATCTTATGCGTTTGGAACAAGTCTTATTTTCTCAAGGTTTTGGTACCCGTCACGAATGTTTTGGCATGATTTGCCAAGGACGTGTTGCCGTGGAAGGGAAAGTGATCGACGATCCTGATTTTGACGTCAAACAATCTCAATTTTCTTTTTCCGTGGATGGGAAGGTTTGGCCCTATTGTGAAAAAGCCGTGGTGGCACTCCATAAGCCTCAAGGCTATGAGTGTTCTCAAAAGCCTATTCATCATCCATCGGTGATGACTTTATTGCCCGCTCCCTTGAGAGTTCGAGGCGTTCAACCCGTTGGCAGACTTGATGAAGATACAACCGGGCTACTTATTTTGACCGATGACGGCTCGTTGCAACACCGTTTAATTCATCCTAAAAAGCACGTTGCGAAAGTCTATTTGGTGACTAGTAAGCACCCGATGACTCAAAAGATGCTCGATAAGTTAACCGAAGGCGTGTTGCTTGAAGATGAAAAAGTGCCGGTGAAAGCTCAAAGCGTCAACGTTTTGGATGAAACACACTTCGAGATGACGCTCACGCAAGGTAAATATCACCAAGTTAAGCGCATGGTGGCAGCAGTCGGCAATCGAGTGGAGGCTCTTCACCGCGTTAGTTTTGGTCACTACCGTCTCCCGGACGATTTAAAGGAAGGCGAGTGGTGTTTTATTTCTAAAGAGGACCTCATCTAAGTGTTCGGCCAATCTTTTGCGTCTTGGAAGCGAGCTTGTGCGGTTTACGCAAAACCGGAAGCAATTCGCATGTTTTTCTTGGGCTTTGCCTCAGGACTGCCTTTGCTTTTAGTTTTGGGGACGCTTTCTTTTTGGTTAAGAGAGGCCGGCATCGATTTAAAAACAATCGGCATGATGAGTTGGGTTGGATTGGCTTATGGTTTTAAGTGGGTTTGGGCCCCTTTGGTCGATCGATTAAAAATCCCGTTTTTATCACGTATGGGACGCCGTCGTTCATGGTTATTGCTGACTCAGTGCATCTTGTTTTGTTGCCTTTTGGCAATGGCGATGACCGATCCCAAGGTGCAACTGCAAACGATGTTTGTTTTGGCCTTGATAACGGCGTTTACTTCGGCGACCCAAGACATTACGTTAGATGCTTACCGTATTGAAAGTGCTTCGCAAAAAGAGCAGGCAGCATTAGCGGCAACCTATCAAACAGGCTATCGTTTGGCCATGATTTGGTCGGGGGCCGGTGCCCTTGCTTTGGCAGCGTTTAGTGCAGTCAATGGTGAATATGACCCCAGTGCATGGCGTTTTGCCTATTGTGTGATGGCGGCCAGCATGAGCGTGGGGATGATAGCGGTATTTTTCTCCCCTGAACCACAACGCCTTCTCTCTCAAAGTATTTCGGAAGAAACACTGAGACGACTGACTCAATTTCAACATCTTCATCCCCAATGGTCTGAACGAACGGTGAAGTTGGTCGTTTGGTTTTACGAGGCGGCGTGTTTACCGTTTATTGACTTTTTCTCAAGATATCGTTGGCAAGCAGTGCTTTTGCTGGCATTGATTGCGACGTATCGAATCTCGGATGTCGTCATGGGCGTGATGGCCAATCCTTTTTATTTGGATTTGGGCTATACCAAAGAAGAGGTTGCTGCAGTTAGTAAGGTTTTTGGCGTTCTTATGACGCTTACAGGGGCTTTTATCGGTGGGATTATTACCATGCGGTTAGGGGTCTTAAAAACCCTGTTTTTGGGCGGTTTTTTGTCGGCTCTAACCAATGTTCTTTTTTCTTGGTTGGCGACTCAGGGACATCATGTACCGTTTTTAATTATGACTGTGAGTGCAGATAATCTAGCAGCTGGCATCGCCTCGGTTGCATTCTTAGCGTATCTCTCCGGGCTGACCAATATCGCCTATACAGCAACGCAATACGCCCTCTTTAGTTCGGTAATGTTGTTGTTACCGAAGTTTTTGGCGGGTTTTTCTGGTTTTGTTGTCGAGGCGGTCGGATATAGTCAATTCTTCATCGCAACCGCCTTATTGGGAGTGCCGGTACTTGTCTTAATTGCGGTGATTGCAAAAGTGGACCGCTCTACTCCATCTTCACGTTAGTGGCGCGTTTGAGCACGACGAAAAGGAGCTTTGGCACGTTGAGCTTTGGGTTTGAAGCCACGAGTAATCGCAGCAACTTCTGCTACGCTGGTGGCCAAATCGGCAATCGCGTCATCGAGATCTTCAAGGGGAGACTCAGAGAGTAACTCTAAACGAATTTCCTCAAAATCCCCCATTAAATCTTGAGGGAGGTGACGCCAAACACCCACGAGGGCACTGGCAAGGGCTTCGTTGTCTGTATCAAGAAGTCCAGGCCATGTCTGAGCAGTTGTTAAGAATCCGCTTGCAAATGGCTCTAGGGCAACGATACTGTCTTCACCGGTTAAAAGGTTGCCGTTTTCGTCTTCGGGATCAAAAACAATCGGGTCTAGTGGTTTGCATGTACTCAGCAAGCGTCCGATTTCTCGATAGCGGCGGTACACAAGCAGTTCCAGACGATCTTGGTTTTCTTGGGGTAAAAGTGCTTGATGTTCTTCGCTTGCACTAAAAATCATGGGCATCCACTCTGAGGGACTAACCTCTTGCGGTAAGAGATGTAGTGCGGTCAAAAAACCATCAGCTTCAGCGGCATCCATCGCCATGTTTTCTTCGTCTAATTGCGCCAAGAGCTCGTCAAGTTCGACAAATTCGTCATCAAAAAGAGGTTGGTCATAGATGTTTTGAGTCATTTTAAGCTCCGAGCGATTCAATGGTACTATTATATTCGCTTAGTGAATTGAGGATATATTTCTTTAATTCTTATTAATTTGTCATTAATTGATGACATTTTTCTCTATTTATTGGGAGTTGATATGAGTGCAGTTTTGGTATTTGGGTCGAAAGCGGCCGGTGAAGTGGTGATGTTGCGTCAACACGTCGACCCCATTTTTAAAAGTTTGGGACGTCCGTTGCATGATAATGGGGCAATCTTGGGAGAAGATTTGCCAGCCGTGATTCATGGATTGGAAATGTTACTAGAAAATAGCGCAGAGATGGAAGATAAAGAAGAGGAAATCGATAATGAACTAGAAGAGCAAGAGGATGAAAAGCCCCATCGCATGGCGAATACGATTTCTTTGAAAACGCGCTTTTATCCTCTTTTGGATTTGATGCGCAAAGCCCAAGTCAAAGGTGAGGCTTTGCATTGGCGCCCTCTTTAAATTTTCTAACTTCTCCAGAAAGCTTTCGTAAAGAGAACAAATACAGAGAAAAGTTCCAAACGGCCAACAAACATGCAGAAGGAGCCAACCCAAAGATGAATGGGGTTGCAGGCAGCGTAATTATTTGCAGGCCCCACACTTCCAAGACCGGGACCCGTGTTGGAAATGCAGGCAATAACGGTGGATATAGCTTCAGTAAAGCCGACGCCAGAGAGCAAAATAACAAAGGTGGCAGAGACCATTACCATCAGGTGCAATGCAAAGAAGGCATAGACCGTGTTGGCTAGTTGCTCCGGAATAGGGGTGTTGCCAACCTTTAAAGGTAAGTAATCACGAGGACGCAGTAGAGTATCTAAGGTAAGAAGTCCGCGCTTAACCAAAACAAGAACTCGGATCATCTTGACACCACCGCCAGTTGAGCCAGAACAAGAAGCAAACAGGCTGATAAAAAGCAAGATGAAGGCCAAAGAGCAAGGCCATGCGCTGTAGTCCGTTGTGCTATAACCAGTTGTGCTGAAGATGGACGCTACGTGAAAGACGGAGTAGCGCAACGTTGCTTCCCATGTAGGGTACGTGTGGTGAAGCGTCAAGACGCCAAAGACCAATGCAGTCCCAAAACCCAAAATAAGAAGCCAAGCTCGAGCCTCTACGTCAGTGAAATAACTCCAAACAGAGCGTTGCCGCCAAGCCGTAAAATGCAAAGAAAAATTAAAGCCTGAGAAAACGCAGAAAATGATGGTAACCATTTCAATCGGCAAGGAGTTGAAGACTCCAACACTTTGGTCATAAGGTGCAATGCCGCTTAGACTCATGGTCGTAAACGTAAATAAGACCGCATCGTCCCAGCTCATGCCGGCCCAACGATATGCAATGGCACAACAAATCGATGCCAGGATATAGATGCTATAGAGCGCTTTAGCCGTATCGGCAATTCTTGGGGTAAGCTTGGTGTCTTTGAAAAGGTTCGTATTTTCGGCTTTAAAGATTTGAGTGCCACCCACTCCTAAAAGCGGCAAAATGGCCACTGCTAACACGATGATCCCCATCCCACCTAACCAAGACAATAAGCATCGCCAATAGTTAATAGATAAGGGAAGGTTTTCTAAACCCACTAAGGCAGTTGCTCCGGTTGTCGTAAGACAGGAAATCGTTTCAAAGAAGATGCGATGGTATGAAATCTCTGGCAAGAGTAATACAAATGGAATGGAGCTAAATAGCGCCACACTAAGCCAGCAAAGAGTAACCAACAAAAAGCCGTCTCGGGTTTCAAGTTCGCGGCGAAAGCGTCGTGTTAATAGCCAAATAGCTCCGCCACTGCCGATACAAATCAGGCTGGAGACGCCAAAGTTATAAATGGTGTTTTCATTCTCACGATAGCCGATAGCGATAGGCAACAACATCGCCAGCCCCGTGAACACAATGAGTGGTCCAAGAGCATTGAGAACCGGCAAAATTTGTCGTTTGATGGAATACAACATTTTTTGTTAGAAGAACCCAACGTCAACAGCAAAGAGTTGTTCGATGCGGGGAATCATCTTCTTATTCGGGATAAATAAGATTAGGTGGTCTTCGGCTGCAACGACTAAATCAGGTTCAGCCATTAAAATTTGAGCCTCATCACCTTCACCACGCACCAATGCGCCAACGGAAACGCCTTGCGGGAAGGAAATCTCACTTAAGGCCTTACCGACAACCTTGGAGCTACGTTTGGAGCCGTGAGCAACAATTTCAAGCGCTTCGGAGCTACCTCTGTAGAGCTCTTGTGCATTGACCACGTCACCGTAACGAATGTGGCGCAATAACTCCCCAAGAAAGGCTTGAGTCGGAGAAACCATAACGTCAATATCAGTGCCTTGAACAAGGTCTGAGTAGGCTTGGTTTTCTAAAAGCACAATCACGCGTTTAGCCCCTAAACGTTTAGCTAAAAGCGCTGACATGATATTGGCTTCATCGTTCGAGGATAGAGCCAAAACAACGTCGGCTTGGCCCACCCCTTCTTGAGCAAGAGCGGCAGTGTCATTGGCCTTAACTTCAGAGACAGTAACGCGGTTACTGGCATAACGCTTGGAGAGGGCTTGAGCAGACTCTTTTGTGGGTTCGAAAATCTTGATATTGCGTTTTGAACGTGCAGGCTCAAGCTCTTCTGTGACCAAGCCCGACAAGGAGTCCCCATTGAGTAAAACAATGGATTGAGCCGTTTCGTAAGGACTCAGGGCTTCAATAACTTTGCTTGCACAAGATGAAGCTGTCAGTACCGTAATTTCGTCACCAGACTCAATAACCGTTTCCGAACGACAGTCTAAGCGATGCTTTCGGCGAAAAATCGAGACAAAGCGCACTTGTGCGTCCGGCAATTGGATGAAAATTTCTCGTAACGGACGACCGACAAGTGAAGCACCGGCGGTTGCGCGAACAGTAAAAAGCGTCAACAGCCCATCTGCAAAACTCAGAACTTGTTGTGCGGCCGGGAATGCAATCAACTTACATAAATGGGTAGCGATAGCTTGTTCTGGCCAAATGATACTGGTTGCTCTAAAACCTTCTTCACCGAGGATTCGGGGGTAATAACGCAACTCACTATTTCGAACGCGAGCAATACGCATCGGAATATTAAAGAGTTGAGCAGACAACGTACAGGCGACCAAGTTTGTTTCATCGCTTGCAGTAACGGCAATCAATAAGTCAGCGTCCATAGCACCGGCACTACTGAGAACTGACGGCGAACAGGCATCGCCCGCAATCCCCAATAGGTCAAAGCGGTCTTGAAGCATTTGAATACGCTCTTGTGACGTGTCAACAACCGTAATGTCATTGGCATCACTCACAAGGCTTTCAGCAACCGATCGACCGACTCGTCCAGCGCCAAGAATGAGAATTTTCATATAAAAACAATCGTTTATAGCCAAATAGGCTGTACGAATTGGTCAAGAAAACAACGTAGTGTTTTAATGAGTATCGTCCTTGGACCAATCGATACCTAATTGACGAAGTTTTCGGTACAAGTGAGTTCTTTCGAGTTGCGCTTTTGCGGCAACTTTTGTCATGCTGTAACTTTCTTGTTCTAACAGATTCAAGAAATACGCACGTTCAAACTGATCTCTCGCTTCTCTTAATGGTAAAGAAAAATCAATTTGACTGCTCAATATATCGTCCTTAGTCGCTTCAGTATTGGTTTCAGGCGATTTTTTTGCGGGGGCTGCGTATTGATTGGAGCCTAACAATGCGCTGGTTTGACGTGCGGCAAGAGCGGAATGCAACGTATCAATCAATGTTTTAATTGACGTTGGTTTTTCAAGGAACGTGAAAGCTCCAAATTTTGTTGCCTCCACAGCCATATCAATGTTGGCATGGCCGGACATCATAACGATTGGGCATGGCAAAGGACCTTGTGAAGCCCATTCCTTCAATAAGGAAATACCATCGGTATCAGGCATCCAGATATCCAACAAAATGGCATCAGGATTGCAAATTTTAACGGCCCTGCGGGCTTCGGCGCTATTGGCAGCAAGCGTGACGGAGTAGCCCTCATCGGAGAGAATTTCGCTAAAAAGTTCGCGAATGCCAACTTCGTCATCAATAACTAATACGTTTGCCATGTAATAAAACTTAGGGCGAAAGAAAAAACAAGGGGTTACAAAGTAAATCCGATGGTAACTATAGCACCTTTTGGCTCATCACCAACATCAGAAATACGATTGCTTAGGCGAACATAGCCATTATGTTCTTCAATAATTTTCTTGACCATTGGAAGCCCTAAACCTGTTCCTGTCGGTTTCGTCGTAATGTAAGGTTCAAAAGCCTGATTCAAGATTGTAGGAGGAAAGCCAAGCCCGTTATCTTCAAAGATAAAAAGAACTTCATCTTTTTCCTTTTCACGAATGTGTTTAGTCGTCATTGTGACGTGGCAGTTGCGGGAAGCTTGCTTTGCTTCTTTTGCATTTGAGAAAAGGTTATGTAAGACCTGCAGCAACTGAGCTCTGTCGGCCTGAATTTCGGGTAATTTTGCATCGAGATTCAGCGTAACATCGACATCAGCTTGAGAATACAAGGTTGCGACATCGTCGATTAAGGCATTTAAATTCAATGGCTTAAGAGTGGGTTTGGCAAGTTTTGCATAATCTCGGAAATCGTTAACCATCTGTTTAATGGAAGAGACTTGTTCCACGATTGTATGCGTGTAGCGATCCAGTAAAACAATATCTTCTTCAGGCAGGTGCTTGGAGAGCTTAATTTGCATACGTTCGGCTGCCAGTTGAATGGGGGTGAGCGGATTTTTAATTTCGTGGGCCATTCGACGAGCAACTTCACCCCAAGCAATCACCTTTTGTGCGGCAATGGCTTGCGTCATGTCATCAATCACAACCAAGTAACCGGGATGATTATCAAGCGGAACGGAAGAACTGCGAACGTATAACGACAGTGGTGTGTTTTTCCCCTCTGGAGTCAAGGTAACATCTTCTTGCTTGATGCTACGAGAATTTTCTTTAAGCATCGGCAAAATAATGTGGAACAACTCCGGATAAGCGTGCTCCAGTTTCACACCGATTTGCAAAATACTGTTGCCCAAAATTTTGACGGCTCCCATGTTGGCGGTTTTGATTCGCTTTTCATGATCAAGCACGATAATGCCGGTGGAAATATTTTCCAGAATACGTTCACGGAAGATATTGGATTGTTCTAATCGTTCTCTTCTAGACTCTAACTTTCCTAGTGCATCATTAACTTCACGAACCATGATGTTAAATGTGCGCGTAAGTTCATTAATTTCGTCAGCGCCACTAAATTCTTGAATGGGTTGATAGTGCCCCCCGGTTACGCGACGGGTCCCTTCTGCTAACTGGCGAATCGGAGCGGTCCAACGTTGAGAGAGGATAAGGCTCCCAAAACAGAAAAAAGCGACACCAACGTCAAGGTGAGGACAAGAGAAAAGCGGAAAATTTGTTGAAGACCATCTCTTGAAACAATGATTTGTTGATAGTCACGAAGGCCTTGAACAATGGTCGAAATATTGTCGGCAACGGGTTCATTAATGACCTGACGAATTTGAAGAAAGAGACCTTCGGGCAAGGCGTGAGTCGAGACAGGAACGATGGTTCGAATCGCTAACTTTCCTTGATGTTCGCCTTCTTCCAAGGGGTCGCCATCAACGGAGGCAAAATAGCCTTGACGTTGCGCTGTATTGATGTCTTGTGGAGACACAATTAAATCGACGACTTGTTCTTCGTCTGCTGTGTGCACAATGACTTGTCCCTCGGAGTCCAATAACTGCAAAATGGCCGAATTAGTGAAGTCTTTAGTACGGGCCAGTTCTTTAGTCATTGCGACTAGGGAAGAGTTATTAAGGCGATCAGCAATGGTTTGAGCAGTGACAATTTGATCAGCTTGTAAGCGTTGCAGAGTCTCTTGAGAGAGTGTGACGCTAGCTTCCAATGCCCGTTCAACACGAGAGTCAACACCTGTGTCAAACGCTTGTGAGAGCAGGTAGTTCGAAGAAAAGTAAATGAGAAGGGCAGGTAAAAATGTGATGACCGAAATGGTGGCCACCAATTGCACCAACATACGGGAACCAAATTTTTTCTGGCGATATCTCGTAAAAAGTTTGGAGATAAGCGAGATAAGAATCGTCAACAAAATCAAAACGACAAAGATATTGATGACGAAAAAAAGTGGGAAATAGGGTGCTAGTTTAGGCGTAGAAACGCTTACCGTTGTCAAAAAAAGTAGGACAACAGCAGAGATGGCAAGAACAATACTTGCGCCGTAGCGAAGCAGTGCTCTCATGTGTTACTCCTTATTATCCGGCGCGACCGCGCGGTGCTCAATGGAGACGGCTTGCCACCCTGAGTCTAAGTTCCAATCTGCGTCACCGATGCCTACCATCATAGGCAAAGGAAGTTGTTCAACGTCTAGGCGCATGCGAGCTTCCGCTTCATAAGAGGAGGGTTCATTGAGATGAGTTCTGTCGGAAACTTGCCAATTATGAACAGCTTTTAATACCGAAAGTGCGTCTTTTAAATTGTCAAAGGATTGAGACAAGCCACCTCGTGATAGACGATATTGACGGGTGAGAGGGCTGTAAGACAATCGAGACATAAAACTGGCATCATCAATGGACTTATCCACCCAGTACCAACGGTGGCGCTCTAAACGGAATTCGGTGATGAAATACAAGGGAATCCCTCGTGTAAGGGTATCCTCAATGTTTCTTGATAGGTCAAACTCAACATCTAAATTGAGGTACAGACCAGGTGTATCGCCGTCTTTTGCCTTATTCAGGGAGGCGTTCATAATGGCAATATCTTCTGCCCAGGCATGACCCACCATGCTCAGACCGATGATCAGAGCAAGGAGCGGGCGCAAGAGGCTTGGGCAGTATTGCATCATGCGACATCCTTTTTACTTAAAAGGGCATAGAAAAAGCCATCATGGACAAGGGGCAATCCTTTTGAGGATTCTTTTTCCGTCGGAATCAGACGTAACATCTCTTCGCCGTTAAAGGGTAACGGTTTGAGAATGGCGTCCTTATGTCGACTCAAAAATGCCTGAATTTGCCAAGGTCCTTCTTCTGGGAAAATCGAGCAAACCACATATAAGAGGTCTTTACCATTGGGCAAAATTTGCCAAACGGTATCTAGGATTTTAGCCTGAGTTTGAGCTAATTGTTCAATATCGCTTTGGCGTCGTGCCCAAGGAATGTCAGGGTGGCGACGGACGATACCGGAAGCAGTGCAGGGAGCATCCAAAACAATGGCATCGAACGTGCCTAATGATTCCAGGAAATCAATATCAGCGGCACTACCGACTTTTACTTCAGCCTTTAGTCCCAATCGACTAAGCGTTTCGTTAATCTTGGGGGCGCGAGTCGGGTCAATCTCAATGGCAGTAACATCAAGATCGTAGTTTTCTAATAACTGGGCCGTCTTGCCACCCGGTGCTGCACATGCGTCCAACACTCTGGAGCCCGGAGCGAGTTTTAAAATCTCTGTGACAAGTTGGCTACCGGCGTCTTGAACCGATACAAGGCCTTGAGAAAATCCGGGGATTTTTTGAACAGGGCAAGGCGGATCAATGATGACCGCCCAAGGACCAATTGCCTTTGCGTTGACACCAGCTTTTTGGGCTAAATCCAAATACTCTTGCATCGAGATTTTGCGACGATTCACTCGCAGAGTCAGTGGAGGGTGCTTCGTTTGCACATCTAAAAGGCTTTCCCATTGATTGGGGAACGCTTTTCGAACTTTAGAAATCCACCAACCCGGTGCATTAAAACGAGCATTGAGATTCTTTGAGAAAAGAAACGCAAAAGAATCCTTATTTCGTAAGTAATTACGGAGAATGGCGTTAATAAAGCCACTAGCCCGAGCCGTTTCCGGTGCGGATTTGGCAGCGATAACCGTCTGATTAACGACCGTGAAGGTTTTATCTTGTCCGTTGACCAATAGCGCAAGCGCAACATCCAATAAAGCCCCGACTTCAGGTGAAGGGGTCTTATTCATGAGTTTGGTGGCAATTAAGTCCACTTTGGCTCGATGACGAATGGCTGTGTGCAATATGCTTTGCACGGCTGCTTTCATTTGGGGATCGGCGGAGGTTGCACAGTGCGCTAAGGCCTTATCCAATGATAAGGTTCCCTCTTTAATGTCTTCCCAGTAAGCAGAGGCCTTTACAAGGGCGTCTGAGAGATTGACACTCATTGGAAACAATCTCCTTTGGTGATGGGGTAGCCTTGCAAGAAGCTAGTAACCGGCATCTTGGGCTTCCCTGGACGTTGTAACACAGTGGCGCAAATTGCTTTTTCGCCACATGCAATGACAACACCATTTTTATCGGCTTGAAGAACAGTACCCGCTTGACCTTGAACTTCGACGATATGCGCTTCCCAAATTTTGATGATAACCTCATTGTGCGTTGCAAAAGAGGAAGGGAAGGGATTGAATGCGCGAATTTTTCGCTCAACAATATGGGCGGGCAAACTAAAGTCAATTTTGCCTTCTTCTTTGTGCACTTTTTCAGCATACGTTACCCCTTCAGCGGGTTGCTCGACATAGCTTACCGATTCGGGTGCAGAAAGAAGCTTAACCATCATGTCGGCCCCTAATCGGGCAACACGTTCCGTTAAGCTCGTTGTCGTTTCATCTGCACTGATGGGGAATGATTCTTGAGATAGCATCGGGCCGGTATCAAGGCCCGCCTCCATCTTCATAAGCGTAACGCCAAAATCAGGATCACCATGCTCGATGGCACGAGTGATGGGGGCTGCGCCTCGCCAACGAGGCAATAAGCTAGCGTGGACATTAATACACTTGACCGAATGATCGTGCCCAATGCCACGAGGAATATCTAAAACCGCTTGCGGCAAAATCATCCCATAGGCTGCAACGACCATAACATCGGCATTGAGAGCAATGAGTTGATCATGTACAGCTTGGGCTTCAGCTCCCCCTTTCGTTAACGACAAGGTGCTTGGGGTGATCACTTCAATCCCATGCTCTAAGGCCAAAGATTTAACAGGAGACGGGGTTAACTTCATCCCTCGACCACTAGGCCGATCGGGTTGAGACAAGACGAGCAAAATCTCGTGTCCCGCTTCAATTAAGGCGGCTAACACGGTTGCAGCAAGAGGTGGGGTTCCAGCAAAAATGATTTTCATAACGCAAATTGTAGAGACTTGGGTTAAATATGACGATATTTTGCGTTTAATTTAACGCTTCGTGATAAAAAAATGTTGGGTAAGCGATACACTTACAACAAACAAGGAGTTTTTATGCGCAAGCAATTTACAACGAAAGACAGCATAACGCTTCACTATGAAGTCTTTGGAGATGATGGCTCTCCTGTAATTTTGTTAATCATGGGGTTAGGGATGCCCTCAGTGGCTTGGCCTCCTTCGTTTATCCAAGGATTGGTTCAAAGCGGTTTTCGAGTGGTTACTTTCGATAATCGAGATAGCGGAAAATCGACGAAAATCGAGGAAAATGTCGGATTTTTAAGAGTAATTAGTGCGATTTGTCGAACGTTGCTGCGTTTGCCGGTTAAGGCGCCTTATTCATTAGAGGACATGGCGGCCGATGCTGAAGCCGTTTTGGATGAGTTGCAAATCAAACGCGCTCATGTTTTGGGAATTTCAATGGGTGGCATGATTTCTCAAGTGATGGCCTTAAATTATCCGCAGCGCATTGCATCGATGATTTCTATTATGAGCGCTTCCGGAAATCCTCGAACGGGACTGGGAAAGTTAAACGCAATTCGTGGAATTTTGAAGCCCGTCAGTGATGAGCATAATGTCGAAGCCGTGGCTAAACACCTGAAAAACTTATTCAAAGTGATCAGTGCCGGTTCTCAACCTCATACTGACGAACACCTCTATAGAGTGGCTCGCTCCATGGTTGAAGATGAATATCAAGCTGTGGCAAGTTCTCGTCAGTTGTTGGCTATTTTAGCTTCTGGCGACCGCTCTAAAAGCTTAAGACGAATTATGGCGCCAACATTAGTCATTCACGGTCGTAATGATCCGTTGTTGCCGTTAAGAGCCGGGGAAGAGGTTGCAGAATGTGTTCCCAATGCTCGAATGCTAACCATTGATAAGATGGGGCATGATTTGTCAGATCATGTTGTGGATCAGATCGTTGCCGCGGTGTCTAAACATTGTCACCGCTATAAAGACTGATATGGAAAAGGACGGCTTGAAACCGTCCTTTTGAATTATTGGCGCTCTTGCAAACGCTTCTTTTTCAATTTTGCGCATGCTCGGTCGCGTTTGAGGCGACTTAAATGGTCAACAAAGACCTTGCCGTCTAAGTGATCCAATTCGTGTTGAAGACAAATGGCTAAAAGTCCGTCGGCGTGCAACTCTTGTTGTTGGCCGGAGAGGTCGGTGTAGCGAACCGTC
>CABSHY010000011.1 GCA_902477615.1 uncultured Sutterella sp. | reverse complement strand
ATTCTGCCATCGCAGCCAAATAGGCCGACTCAAAAGCCATCGGTGTAAGTTCGCCGTTTTTAAAGTGCTCAACAGTGGTGTTGACACAGCCCACATGAAACGATTCGCAACACATTGCTTCGTAGTGTTTGCCGGCAACAAGTTCTGTTGAGGCACCGCCGATGTCAACAATGAGACGAATTTCATTGCTTGCCGGCAAGGAGTGGGAACACCCCTTAAAGACGAGTCGAGCTTCTTCCTGACCACTGAGGATTTCAATGGGGCAGCCGAGTGTGTTTTGTGCTTTATCTAAGAACTCTTTCGCATTTTTTGCTGTTCGAAGCGTTTGTGTTCCCACCGCTCGAATCTGGTGCAGAGGGATACCCGAAAGATGGTCGCGAAAGCGCGCGAGAGCTAGAAGGGCTTTTTCTTGAATCTCTTCGGTTAAGCAACCATTGGCATCAAGGCCGGCAGCCAGTCGTACGCCCTCCTTGAGATAGATTTCCGTTGAAATGGTCTCATCATCTACGTGTCCCACTTCGAGTCGAAAACTGTTTGATCCGAGGTCAATCGCTGCTAAACGCATAACGAGTTTATCCTTATTGTTTTTTGGCAAGGGCTTTGGCTACGCAAGTCGGTACAAATGGCGCAACATTGCCACCCAAGCGATGGATTTCTCTCACGAGTGAACCGGAGATAAATTGTGTTCCATCCATCGGAGGGAAAAAGACCGTTTGTACCTTTGGGTTTAAGGCGTGATTGACGCTTGCCATACGAGTTTCGTAGTCAAAGTCGCTACCGTTGCGAACACCTCGAATGAGAACTTTCGCATTTTGTTCTTCAACAAATTTGCTTAAAAGTCCTTCAAACCCAATGACACGAACTTTTTCTTTGCCGGCTAGAACATTTTGGGCAAGGGCAATCCGTTCTTCAAAAGAAAAGAAGGTGGATTTGCCCGTGTCGGCGGCTACCGCAACAATCACTTCATCGAAAATCTCGACGGCTCGGTTCAAGACATCAAGATGCCCCAAGGTGAAAGGGTCAAATGTTCCGGCATAAATAGCAATGGTCATGATCACTCTTCTCGCATTTTAAGGAGACGATATGTGACAGCCCCCGCAGTGGACTCGCGAAGGATTTCTAAATTTAACGTCTCAAGAAGTTCGTTTGCTTGCCACTCTTTCGGAGACTCAACGTAAATTAAACCGTTAGGCTTGAGACGTTGAGTCGCAATTTTTAACGCTTTTTCGTGAAAATTGGGTGCAAACGGAGGGTCAATGAAAATAATGTCAAAGCGCTCTTCTAAGTTAGCAACTTTGACGAGTGCATCGCCCTCAATGATTCGAATCTGTTCGGCATGCAACTTTTCTTTGGTGGCCTTTAGGGCTTGAGCTGCGTTGCGACTTTTTTCAACCATGACAACGGATTGTGCACCACGGCTACCGAATTCAAAGCCTAGCGCCCCGCTACCGGCAAAGAAATCCAACCCCGTCAATGTGGAATAATCCCCTTTGAAATGGGTCAGCCAATTAAACAAGGTTTCACGGACGCGGTCGCCTGTCGGTCTTAAACCGTCAAGATCGGGAACCACCAACGGCGTTTTTCGCCATTGACCTGCAATGATTCGCACACTTCCCACTCGTGATTGGCGTGCTCTTGGTAAACTTACATCTCGTCGAGTGTTACGAGATTGATTTTTTATAGGACTCATACGTTAATGATAACGACAGAAAATAAAAAAGCGGGATGGTTAGAACGATTAAAAAGCGGTTTACACCGTACTCGCGTCAATATTGTTGGTCTTTTTACCGGTGGGAAAGTCGATGAAGACTTTTTGGAAGAGTTGGAATTTGCTCTTATTTCTGCCGATATGGGGGTCGAAACCGTCGGTGAGATCCTTCGTAAATTAAGAGACGAGATCCAATTAAAGGGGTTGAAGACGCAAGAAGAAGTGCGCTTGGCTCTTAAAGATGAAATTGTTCGCTTGTTAAAACCCTCTGAAGGCGCATTAGACATCACTCGTGCCAAGCCCTTGGTTATGATGATGGTGGGTGTTAACGGTGCCGGTAAGACCACTTCCATTGGCAAAATCAGCAAATGGATTTCAAGTCAAGATAAATCGGTGTTGTTGGCTGCGGGTGATACGTTTAGAGCGGCGGCTCGTGAACAATTGGCCGTTTGGGGTGAACGCAATCGCGTCGAAGTGATTTCTCAAACCGGTGGTGATCCGGCTGCGGTTGCTTTTGACGCTGTTAACGCCGGGCGCGCTCGTGGTGCTGACGTTGTGATTGTGGACACGGCCGGTCGTTTGACCACGCAGACGCGTTTGATGGAAGAACTCAAGCGTATTGCACGTTCTCAAAACAAAGCCATGGAAGGCACGCCGCATGAAGTGATTTTGGTTATTGACGGCACGAACGGTCAAAATGCCCTCAATCAAGTGAAGGCCTTTAACGAAGCGGTGCCTTTGACGGGTTTAATCATCACGAAGTTGGACGGAACGGCCAAGGGTGGCGTTTTGGTGGCTATTAGCCGTATGCGAGCCGAAAATCCCCTTCCGATTTACTTTATCGGTGTCGGTGAGACGATCGAAGACTTGCAACCCTTCAATGCTGAAGAGTTTGCGAAAGCCTTGGTTGGCCTCTAAACCATTCAAAGATAACAAAAAAGTCGGGCAAAACGCTCGACTTTTTTGTTGTGTTAAGCCATCAGAATCGATCGCTAAAGAATTGTTTGAAGCGATCCCATTTCGAGGATTTCTCTTCGGGTTCGGTTTCTTTCGGACGAACTTGGAGTTGGTTGATTGTTTTAATTTCTTCGTCGTTCATCGAGACCTTGGGTTGATACCACGTATCAGAGAGGTACAAACGAACTTTCAAACCTCGACGACTGGGGCCCGCAAGCTCGCCTCGGAGTAAATCCGTGGTGAGGTCAATTTGTGCGTTCCCAGAGACCGTTGCACCCGTCAACGCAACGGTTAGGTCTTCCACTTGAGCACTCGATTGAGAGAGCGTTGCCACCCCCTTAATTTGTTGAATGTCGGTTTGTTGTTTGTTATCCGACTTGGGGCTACGACCTTGCTCAATGTCCTTGAGTGCTTTTGGAAGATCCAAGCCACGAAGAAGGCTATTGGAAACGGCAAAGCCTACTTGGCCGTTGAGAAGATTTAACTCAAAGCCATTACCGTAAAGGCTCGCTTGCACATTAAGGCTACCGGGGACGGCTGAAGATGCACCTGCATCCGTTAAGAGTTGTTGAAGGTTGACCCCTGAGCTCTTAAACGAGGCTTCCCAAAGACCGTTTTGGTTTAACGACATATGACCAAAGAAACGGCCATCGTAAGCCAACGCAGCAATCGACGGCAATTTCATTTCGCCGTTAGCCACGACAACGGGTGACTTCACTTGGATGAGACGAAGTTTGTCGGAAATGAGTTCGCCGATCACCACTTGCCCGTTAAAGTCGAAAAGACTTAAGAATTGGAAGTCCGCTTGAGGAGCTTCGGGCGTGGTATTGGTTGCAGGTTCCGGAGTCACCGTTTCGGCAACAACTGCTTCGGGCTTTTCAGCGGGTTGCGTTTCAATAACAGATTCCGTCGAGACAGGGGCGACTTCAGACGCATTTTCCGCAGGCGTTTGCCCTTCTTCTTGGGGAGAAGCCGGGGATGTTACCGGAGCGGGTTCAGAGACAGCAGGCGTTTCTTGAACAGGCTCGCTCGGCGTATCCGTCGTAAGTTCTTTTTTCACATTGAGTGCACTCAACAAACGAATGTCTTGAAGTTTTAGGCGTCCAAGCACCAAAGAGCCCTGAATGTTCGGGTGATCAAAACCGTTGACGGTACCCGAAAAACTCATCGGAGCATCGTGCAAACGGCCAAAGACTTCGAGTTGAGCCGACTCTTGCGTTAAATTGGCCGATAAATTACCCGAAACAGACGACGGTACATCCATGCCTGGCAACGTTAACGAGCCTTGCAAGTGATCGGCAATTAAGGCATTCGTGACGCCGTCGTAGTTAAAGGGAGAGCGAATATCAAATTTCACCTCACCATTGGGTGTTTGAGCGACCACCTTGGCATTCACGTCAGGAGCTTGCCAATGATGAGGAATGATATTTAATTCAGCAACCGATACTTGCGTTTGATAGGTGTTGCGATTGACCTCAACAAGAGCGGTGCTCGCATAGAACGTATCAGAAGTTAGCTTTAATAACGGAGAAGACGCCGTCAATGAGACGGGTAAGGCGGCTTCTGTGCCATTAGCTCTGAGAATAAAGTTTCCGAGACCGACTCGGCCTTCGGCCAAATTAAGGTCTAATTCAAAGGCAGACTCAACATCTAAGAGCAAATTATTGGGTTGAATCTGAGCTTGACCGGATAACGAAATCACACCATGCATTTGCGGAGACGGTTCGCCGATCTCAGCACGAAGGTTAAGAAGATTCACGCTTTTATCTTCGTGAGCGATTTTGATGTTGGCGTCTGAAAGTGCAATCTTGGAAATGGTGACATCATCGAAAATCGCCGTCTTATCCGTCTTAAATTGGGTAAGACATTGTGCAAAAGAAGGTAGCAAACGATTTTCGTAAGCAAGCCCATCAATTTTTAGTTCGTCAATGTAAAACTTGCCAAAAACAAGCCACAACGGGCTGATTTCAAATTGCGCATTACGATAAAAAAGAACTTCTCGATTGTTTTCATTGACAAGCTTTGCCGGCGGCAATGAGATCGAAATGTTGGGTAAGACGCGTACTTGAGGCAACTCATTGGCTTTGATGGCATAGCCATAGGGAGCCAAAGTATCTTGAATCTTTTTCTCGACCGACGTCGGATTAATGAGGAAATAAAGCGCAACAACACAGCCCATTGCAATAAGGGCAATGAGAGCAATCAACCAAATGATCATTCGTAAGATGCGCATAACAGACCCAATAAATTATGGCGGGATCCTCTGCCCCGCATTATTTGAGTAATTCTAACGAATGCCAAACATTCGCGCTTAGTGAGTTTTGCTCAAAATTTAATCAGAAAAAGTGTTGGGAGACCATTAATTTTTCCACTTATTACGGATGGTTTTCCGTAAATTGGGGGCTAAGCGTTCAAGGGCATCTAACGTCATGAAAATGGAATCTCGACCGCGATGGGAGAGTTCACGAAAACGCGCTAAAAGTTCGCTTTCTTCCTCGATGGGATTGTGTCGTTCGCTGGTAATGACGAACAAGATATCAAAACCACAATCTTTTAATCGAGGCATGTTAAAGATGCCGGGATCTTCTGCGCCCTCTTCGTATTTTTGATAGCGATCCAAAGGCACGCCAAGTAACTGAGCGATTTGCAATTCCGTGTAACCCAAACGCTCTCTTTCTGTGCGTAATCGTTCACCAAATTCGCGACGTCGTTTAGCCAACACTGTTGCCATCAAAAAATCCTTTTGAAGTAGATAAAGATTAAGGGCCCACGGAAAAACCGTAAGCCCTTAAATTTTAAATCATAAAAGGACGAAA
Organism: uncultured Sutterella sp.; assembly: GCA_902477615.1. Lineage (GTDB taxonomy): Bacteria > Pseudomonadota > Gammaproteobacteria > Burkholderiales > Burkholderiaceae_F > Aphodousia. The sequence goes on along the minus strand of CABSHY010000011.1, from coordinate 9,882 downwards.
TGAACGTCCTTAAACAAGACGTTACACGTTGAAGAGGAAGTTCATAACGTCGCCATCGGCAACAACATAGTCCTTACCTTCAGCGCGCATCTTGCCGGCTTCTTGAGCACCCTTCTCACCCTTATAAGCAATGAAGTCTTCGTAGGCGATCGTTTGAGCACGAATGAAACCGCGCTCGAAGTCGGTGTGAATGACGCCTGCGGCTTGCGGAGCCGTATCGCCCTTGTGAATCGTCCAAGCACGAACTTCCTTAACACCGGCCGTAAAGTAGGTCTGTAAGCCCAAGAGGTCGTAACCAGCACGAATCACGCGGTCAAGACCGGCTTCACTCATGCCCATGTCTTCCAAGAACATGGCCTTGTCTTCATCGTCAAGTTCGGAAATCTCAGCTTCGATCTTGGCACACAATGCCACCACCGGAGCGTTTTCCTTGGCAGCGTATTCCTTAACGGCATCCAACAAGGGATTGTTTTCAAAGCCATCGTCATCAACGTTGGCCACATACATCGTAGGCTTAACCGTCAACAAGCAAAGCGGCTTAATGATGAGCTTTTCTTCTGGCGTCAAGTCAACGTGACGAACGGGCTTACCTTCGTTTAACGTCGGTTGAATCTTTTCCAAAACCGTCACGAGCTTTAAAGCTTCCTTGTCACCGCCTTGGCGAGCTTGCTTGGCGTATTTGTTAAGCGTACGTTCAACGCTGGCCAAGTCAGCCAAAGCCAATTCGGTGTTGATCACTTCGATGTCTTCGATGGGGTTCACTTGACCGGCAACGTGAACAATGTTGCTGTCATTAAAGCAACGAACGATGTGAGCGATAGCGTCGCACTCGCGGATGTTGGCGAGGAATTGGTTACCCAAGCCTTCACCCTTGGAGGCACCGGCCACCAAACCGGCGATGTCCACGAATTCAACGACAGCGGGGACAACGCGTTGCGGGTTGATGATTTCAGAGAGCTTGGCCAAACGCGTATCGGGCACTTCCACAATACCGACGTTCGGTTCAATGGTGCAGAACGGATAGTTTTCTGCAGCAATACCAGCCTTGGTCAATGCATTAAAAATAGTGGACTTACCAACGTTCGGTAAGCCAACGATGCCACATTTTAAGCCCATGATATTTAATCCAAAAATTGTTCAAATCGGGTGATTTTACAGTAAATCTTTTTATTGTGTTTTTGTTGGTCTGTCAGAAGCAAATTAATCAACGAGAAGCGCTTCAATTTCGTCCAACTGTGTTTCGTCAAAAACGGAAATACCGGCTTGCTGAAGCATTAAGGCGGCTAAACCCATGCCGTCGACCAAATTCGTGCCGAAATGGCCGTCATGCACTTGCTTGGTGCCACAAGACGGGCTACGTTGCTTTAAAAGCGCAATGCGAACATTATTGCGTTTGGCTAAGTTCAGGCTAGCTTGTGCACCGAATAAAAAGTCTTCGGTGTAGTCGCGACCGTCTTTGCCGATAATTTTGCCTTGACCGTTTAAGACGTCTTGAGCGGTCTTGCCCGGTTCGATTTCACAAGGAACGCGAGGCACCAAAAGGCCCGACATGGATTCCGGACAAATGGGCACAAAACGCTTTTCTTTGGCCCACTTAAAAATACGATCGTCGGTGATTTTCAAGATTTGTCCGTCAAAACGAACGCGCTCGCCCAACAAGCAGGCGCTTGCGAGAATTTTTTCTTTTTGCTTCACTTTGTTAAGCCCTTAAAAAACGCTCAAATTGTAACATCAGATGGGTTTGATAGGGACAACGTTTAAAAAGCCCGATTGCGTTTTTTCCACACTGACCTTGACGTTGTAGATACGCTCAAGGCGTTGCGCTTCTAAAACAAGAGCCGGTTCGTCGAGAATCGAGAGACCCTTATTTTCCAAAAGAAGAATCTTTTGGCTAAATCGAGAGGCTGAGAGCAAATCATGCATGATGGTCAATGTGATGGCCGAATGCGTTTCCGTATAGTTTTTGATGGCATTCATCACAATCAACTGGTGACGGATATCCAACGCACTCGTCGGCTCATCAAGCAGCAAAACTTTAGGCTTTGAGACAAAGGCCTGAGCAAGAAAAACCAATTGACGTTGGCCACCCGAGAGTTCACTCATGGGAATGTAGGCCAATTGACCAATTTGCATGGCATGCAAAACATTATCAACTTGTTGGAAAATGTCTTTCGTGACTTTCCAAGAAAGATCCTTCACCAATCCCAAAAGTACCATTTCAAACACGGTTAATTGAGTTGAAACGGAGGACATTTGAGGGACATAGCGCACCACTGCGCTTTTATCAACGAGCTTTTCGCCGTCTGTAATTTCTACGCTGCCTTCGTATTTAATAAGGCCTGCGATGGCTTTAAGAAGCGTGGTTTTCCCGGCACCGTTGTGTCCGATGACGCCGACCATCTCGCCTTCATAGAAGTTGGCAGAGATGTCCTTGAGGATGCTTTTGTCACTTAAGGTGACACCAAGATTTTTAACCGATAACTTCATCAGAAATTCCCCCTTGAGTGACGAATCAGCAAAACCAAGAGGAAGGGAACCCCGATTAAGGAGGTGACAATACCCACCGGCATGATGGCACCCGTCGAGAGAAGCTTTGCAATGACGGAGCTTACTGTCATTAATAAAGCGCCAGCCAATAAAGAACCGGGAAGCAAGAATCGTTGGTCTTCACCTAATACAAGCTTTGCGAGGTGAGGCGCCACCAAACCGACAAAGCTGATGGTGCCAATAAAAGAAACGGCGCAAGCAATCAAAATGCTCGATAAGCAAAAGGTTTCTATGCGCAAGCGTTTCACATCAACCCCTAAACTTTGTGCGCGTTCTTGGCCAAGCGTTAAAGCCGTAATTGCCCAACTACGTTTCCATAAAAGTAAAGCAATGGCAATGGTTGGAATAACGGCAACCGACACCGATAGCCACGAAGAGCGCTCGAGATTACCGAATGTCCAACCGTTAATGAGTTGAGCAATTTCTGGGCTTGCGCGATAGATAAGGACTTGTTGCAAGGCCATGAAAAAGAAATTCATGACAATCCCGCCGAGAATGACGGTTTGCGGTGTCATGCTGCGCTTAACCCCCAAAGCATAAATCGCAAAAGAGACAATCAGCGCAAACAAAAAGGCCGACAGTGCAGTGCCGATCCATAAAGCGTTAAAGATGGAAATCCCTAACGAGATAGCAATCGCAGCTCCAAAACTTGCTGCCGACGTAATCCCCAATGTTGAGGGGCTGGCAAGAGCGTTTTGTGTGATGTTTTGAATTTGGAGGCCGGCAAGTGATAAAGCGGTTCCCACAAAAAGCGCCGTGAGCGTCATGGGAAGACGCAATTGCCAGACGATGGTCGAAGAAATCGAAGGGTCGTTTGGCCCGGCAAGCAGAATCGAGATGACACTAAAGAGATCAAGACCCGCACTGCCGGTCGAAAGGTCTCCAAGAATAGCCAACAACAAGGCAAACACCCCTGCGATTAGAACGCTGAGGCGTTTGCGGTTGATTTGTTGGTACTGGAGATGACAACTCATTTTGCTAACTTCAAAATGTAGGTGCCCGAAGCATCCACCTTCGGTAAATACGTTTTAAAGAACGTTTGAATTTCAGCCTCTACATCGTAATCTTTAAAGGTTTCAGGGTAGAGAATTTGGGCCAAATACATCGAGTAGACATAGTCCATCATCGAGCGAAGACTGCCGTGGTCAACGCCGTAGACCTCGCCCTTTTGAACAGCCTCGAGTCGACTCCATAGCGGGCGCGTTGTAAAGCGCTTCAGACGCATTTGAGCATCCTTTTCGTCCACCATCATGCCCATGTGCATTTGGTCGTTCTGAGCAGCGTTTTGCCAGATGCTACCCGCAATAATGATGGTCTGCGGATTGGAAGAAACGACAAATTCACGGGATAGAGCGCCATAAGGCGTTTTCATTTCTGCGGCAATATTTTGGGCATCAAGTTGATTTAAGATGCCGCCCCACAAAACCGTGTTGTTGTAAGAGTTGCCGTAGGTGGAAATGCCTTCGTTACCGCACTCAACGTAGACGCGACGATGTTTGGCAGACTCGGGGAGCTTGGCTAAACGCTCTTTAATTGTTTTGCGAATGTTTGTATATCGTTCGATTTGAGCCTTGGCAACGCTTTCACGACCTAAAAGGCGACCAAGAATTTCAGTGCTTCGGCAGTGATTTTCAAGCGTCATGGCGTGGTAGTCTAAAACGACGACGGCAACGCCCTTACTTTGGAGAATCTGGAGTCGATGTTGGTTGTCGTTATATTGGGCGATTCCCACCAAGATCGCATCGGGTTTCAGAGCAAGAATCTTCTCGGTATCCAGGATGTTGTCGTGGTAGCCACCAATACTCGGTACCTTGTTGAGTTCCGGGAAAGCCTCAGTAAAGCGTCGTTGTTCCGCGTAACGCGTTACATTCCATCCGTCTAAGGGCAGTGCCGTAATCTTTGGAATACTGGCTTCGCCTCCAATCATCAAGAAATTGGAAATGTAGTTAGCAACGACAATTTTTTGCGGTTGTTTCGCAAAGTGAACTTCTCTGCCCTTCAAGTCAGTAACAGTGAAGCCATCTGCGGCATGCGCCATCATCGGAGCGGCACCGGCAAGGCCGAGTGCAAGGGAGCTTTTTATAAAGTGACGACGGTCAAGCATAAATCCTCTCATTTAAAGAGTGTGGGCAAAAGTTGAATTCGGGGGAGAATTACTCTTGCTCGGGGGTTTTAGGGGAGCGCGGAGTGCCAAATTTTGCTAAAGAACGTTGAACACGAGCCATGTCACCTATTGCAATGTCATTGGTTGTTTTAAGAGCGGCAGTAATGCACTCTTGCATTTGTTCCATGTGCTCAGAAGAGGGAGCGTGTAAAACGAAATCAGCGACTTGTTGGGCCATACCTAAAGAGCGCGGGTGACCCGTGCCGATACGCAAGCGCCAGAAGTTAGGAGTTGAAAGTTTGGCTGAGATGTCTTTAAGACCATTGTGGCCGGCGTTACCGCCACCTTTTTTAATTTTCATGCATCCCGGCATTAAATCCAACTCGTCATGAACCACCAAAATCTCTTCAGGAAGAATTTTGTAGTAAAGCGCCAAAGCAACAACGGCTTGGCCGGATCGGTTCATGTAGGTGGTGGGTTTTAATAACCACACTTCTTGACCGTTAAGGCGGACGCGAGCAACCTCACCGAAAAATTTCTTTTCTTCGTGAAAAAACGCCCCTTCTCGACGGGCTAATTGCTCAACAAACCAAAACCCCGCATTGTGACGGGTGTTTTCATAATCGGCACCAGGATTGCCAAGGCCAACAATTAATCGAATTTCTGACATATCAAATCAATGAATAATGAAATAGAACAACAGATAGAGGATATTGCATTTTGTTTGATTTTTCTACCACAAAAAGACCACTGTTACAAAGCGTTGTTGTCTTTGTAATTGTGCGTGTTGTACCATTGAACCGTTAACCCCTTTTTTAGAAGAAACGAAAATGACAACAATTCTTCACGCTTCCCCCATCTTTGGCCCTGTTCATAGCCGTCGATTAGGTGTCTCCCTCGGCATTAATCTCTTACCGGCAACGGGCAAGGTTTGTACTTTTGACTGCATCTACTGTGAATGCGGTCGCAATGCAGAGCGCAAAACGCAAGAGCGCTTGCCCACAAGAGAATTTGTCGTGCAAGAGCTTGAAAAAATGCTCCAAAAGATGAAGACCGAAGGCGTCGCTCCCGATGTTTTAACTTTTGCGGGGAACGGGGAACCGACGGTGCACCCGCATTTTGCTGAAATAGTTGAAGATGTCATTGCCACGAAAAATCGTTATTTTCCTAACGCCCGTATTAGTGTCTTAACGAACGGGACTCAGGTTCATAAGCCGAAGGTCTTTAGTGCCTTGCTGAAGGTTGACGATAATATTTTGAAGTTAGACACTGTTGATGATCGTTACATTCAAATGGTCGATCGCCCTGCTTCTCATTACAGCGCTAAAGAACAAGTTGAGCACTTTGCTCGATTTAACGGTCACGCCAAAATTCAGACGATGTTTATGAAGGGAGTTCTTGAAAACGGATTTGATGTAGACAACACGTCGGAGGCGTTTGTCCTTCCTTGGCTTGAAGCCTTAAAGGTCATTAAGCCTCAAGAGGTGATGATCTATACGATTGACCGAGATACGCCCGATAAATCCTTACAGAAAGCCTCTGCCGAGGTCTTAGATGTCATTGCTAAGAAGGTTGAAGCATTGGGCTTAAAGGTCAAAGTCTCTTACTAGAAAACAAAAAAGGCATTCCCCGAAAAGGAATGCCTTTTAAACTAAGCGGACTTAGTTGATTAGGCGGCAGGAGCTTCTTCAGCAGCGGCTTCTTCACCAGCTTCCGTAGCTTCATCAGCACCACCCTTGGTCACGACGGAGACCAACACCGGGTCTTCGCTACCGTGAACAACAGCGGTAACACCTTCCGGCAATTGGATACCGGAGATGCGCAACGTCGTTTGAGCCGTCAAGCCAGAGAGGTCAACCGTGATGAATTCCGGCAAATCCTTCGGCAAGCAGGAGACTTCGATAGCGCTACGAGCATGGCTGATCAAGCCCTTGCTGACCTTAACGGCCGGGCTGTCTTCAGCGCCAATAAAGTGCAACGGAACGCTCATAACAACGTTTTCGTTAGCATCAATGCGTTGGAAGTCGATGTGCAAAACTTGCGGTTTGTACGGGTGCATTTGGAAGGCACGCAAAACGACGAGTTCTTCCTTACCGTCCAATTCCATCGTCAAAATCGAGGCGTGGAACTTTTCCTTACGCAATGCGTAGAAGATCGGATTGTGTTCGAGCTCGATCGGCGTTGCAGCAGACTTGCCGCCGTAGAGGATACCCGGCAACTTGTCGGCGCGGCGAAGACGGCGGCTCGCACCCGTACCTTGCGCTTGACGCGTGGTGGCGATGATTTTCATGAGATTTCTCCAAGATTAATTAAAAATTCCCGGGACGCGACCATCCACTAGGAACAAAGGGATCTCTCCCTTTTGAATAAAGATTCATGTTACTAAGAACACAAATCAGAATAGTGAGAGCGATATTGTACTGATTTTTAAACAAAAACCAAACAAAAAGGGGAAAGTTTTTTTCTTTCCCCTAATTGCGGTTCGAAAAATCTTATTCTTCGAACAAAGCGCTCACAGAATCTTCACGAGCGATACGAGAGATCGTTTCGCCAAGAAGATGTGCGGCAGATACCGGAACGATCTTGCTGCAGGCTTGAGCTGCTTCGCTCAACGGAATCGTATCCGTAACGACGAGTTCATCGAGTTCGGAATTGGCAACGCGCTCAACAGCAGGGCCGGAGAGAACCGGGTGCGTAATGTAAGCGCAAACCTTCGTAGCGCCACGTTCCTTCAATGCCTTAGCAGCATTGCAAAGGGTACCGGCCGTATCAACGATGTCGTCCGTGATGATGCAGGTGCGACCAGCAACGTCACCGATCAAGTTCATGACTTCGGCAACGTTAGCGCGAGGGCGGCGCTTATCGATGATGGCCAAATCACAGCCCAAAGACTTAGCTAAAGCACGGGCACGCACCACACCGCCGATGTCCGGAGACACAACGATCAAGTTTTCATAGTTGCGGCTGCGCAATTCGCGAAGCAAAATCGGCGTAGCGTAGATGTTGTCCACGGGAACGTCAAAGAAGCCTTGAATTTGGTCAGCGTGCAAGTCCATCGTAAGAACACGGTCAACACCCACGGATTGAAGCATGTTGGCAACAACCTTAGCGGAAATGGCGACACGAGCAGAACGAGGACGACGATCTTGACGTGCATAACCGTAGTACGGCATCACAGCCGTGATACGGCGAGCAGAAGCACGGCGCAAAGCATCGACCATAATGGTCAATTCCATCAAATTGTCATTGGTGGGAGCGCAAGTACTTTGGAGGATGAAGACATCGCGACCGCGAACCTTTTCGCCGATTTCCACCATGACTTCACCGTCGGAGAAGTGGCTGACAGTGGCTTGGCCAAGAGGAACGTTGAGGTGATCAGCAACAGCTTGGGCAAGTTTGGGATTGGCATTGCCCGAAAAGACCATGAGATTATCCGGGACCATCGGAACCATGATTATCACTCGTCAAAAGAGAGAAGAGATAACTCTTCTGTTTGTCTTGAACAGTTCTTTTTTGAACTGTTTCCCTTGACATTCCCGCCTGAGAGTCAGGAACTCGCGCTCGACCAAACAGTCGAGACACGACGGTGGGTTCTTGCTGCTGACAGCTTACGCTGTTCACTTCACAAGCGAGCCGGACCTGTCATGCCCTTTTTTTAGAATCCTTAAAAAGGAATCTAAAGCGAAACGAATCGCACAAAAACAAACGGGAGCTAGCACATTATGCTTGCTCCCGAAAGTTGGCAGGGGTGGAAGGATTCGAACCTTCGAATGCCGGAATCAAAATCCGGTGCCTTAGGCCAGCTTGGCGACACCCCTACAAATTCTGGGTCAGCATGGTAATGCTGACGATACCGGGTGTATTTTAAGACTTTTTACGAAAAAATGTTGCCAGTTTTCCGGAAGGTCTTTAAAAACTCCCTCAGCTTCGTTTTCTGTCATCAGCGCAAACGCTGCAGAACCCGAACCTGTTAAACGAAATCTCTGAAAGTTATCTAGTAATCTAGCAACCTCGGGGTTGACCTTTTTAACGATCGGTTCGAGATCGTTATGCCCCAGATTTCGGAGGGTTTCCTCAGTGAGGTCACTCTCGAAGTTCGGTATTTTGACGTATTTCGTATCCCTTGTCAAGTCTTTATGTGAAAAAATTTCAGGAGTGCCCTGATGAACCCCAGGCCAAATGACGGCAAAGGAGGTTTCAGGGACATCAATCGGCGTTAATTTCTCTCCGATGCCCTCAACCCAAGCATTTGTTCCTAGAAGGAAAAATGGCACATCTGCTCCAAGTTTGGGCGCCATCTCGATAAGCTCTTGGCGATGAAGATGTAAATCCCATAAATAATTTAAGCCCATCAAGGTTGTGGCGGCATCAGACGAGCCTCCGCCCATACCGGCCCCGGCAGGAATCGATTTTTTAACGCAAATTTCTACGCCCAAGGGACAATCGGTACGACTCTTTAAAAATTGAGCGGCTCTGACACACAAGTCTTTTTCAGGATCTCCGATCACATCGCCCGTACGAACAATTTGTCCGTCTTGACGGACTTTTAATTCAATCTCGTCATACAGACCAATTAAAACAAAGAGCGATTGCAAGGTGTGGTAACCGTTGGGAAGTTGCCCTGTCACATGTAAGAAAAGATTCAATTTGGCTGGTGCCAGAAGTGAAAGTTTATTTTCCGTCATGGCGAATACCCCCTTGAATGAGTAACGTAATGACAATGCCGGGCTCCGTTGCACTGGCCAGTCGGGTTAATTGCAAGCGAGTCGGTTGTTGTGCTTCATTTCTGGCTAGAACATCAATCTGCCAACCGTCTTGTTCGATGCGACTAATGGGGGCTTGCTCAGGGGTGACGACAGAGGGCGTATGGGGGTCGGGCTCTCCGTTAATCCAATAAACCAAACCCTCCACAGGGACCGTAAAGCCAAGCGTTTGTGTCATAAGGGTGTTGATGTCTTTAGCTTGAATCGTTTCGTGACCAAGCGCTTGCAAGCGAGCTACGTCATGACTCTTTTCAATACGAGCAATCGTGCCACCAATAGGAGTCTTGAGGTCTAAAACACTTTCCTCATTGGGGAAGACCAAAAATTCAAATCGACCTCTTTCGTTATGGTTGCCTTGGACATCCTTAACGGTGACAGAGAAACGCCCTTGCCAGGTGTTTAACGGTGTTTTTGAGGGAAGGCTCATACAGCCCGTCAAAATCAAAAGCGGGCAGACACACAACAGTA
>CABSHY010000010.1 GCA_902477615.1 uncultured Sutterella sp. | reverse complement strand
TATATGTATAAACCATCAAATGTACAAATGTGTTAATCAGCCGTTTTTCGGAATAGTCATATTTCTTGTGATGTTAGAGTTATACAAAATGATAGATCTACCTATTTCTAATAAAATCAAATACTAATAACGACCGATAGAAATGTAAAAAGATCAAATACGCAAATAAACATATGGTAAAATACAGAAAAACACAAATGTACATTTATTGATTCTAAAGGAATGCCATGAAAGTCATTAGTATCTTGAATCAAAAGGGCGGCGTCGGTAAGACGACGATTTCTGTTAATCTGGCTTCTGCTATCGCAAAGAAGGGCAAGTCGGTTCTTTTAGTCGATGCGGATCCCCAAGGGTCAGCACTAGATTGGTTTGCCAGTCGCTCCGACGAAATGGAGCCTTTGTTCCCGGTTGTGGGTTGCGCAAAGCCCAATTTACATAAAACCATTCCGGATCTCGGAAAAGGTCGAGATGTGGTTGTGATTGACGGTGCGCCTCGTGTGACGGATTTGGCACGTGCAGCCATTATGGCCAGTGATTTGGTTTTGATTCCGGTTCAGCCGAGTCCTTACGACGTTTGGGCCGCTGAAGAAGTGGTCAAACTGATTAAAGAAGCTCAGATCTATCGTCCTGAAATTCAGGCAGCGTTTGTGATTAATCGCAAGATTGCTAAAACGGCGATTGGCCGAGATATTGTTGACGCATTAGAGGGCTTCGAAGTTGAAGTACTCGACTCAACGCTTTCTCAACGCGTCGTTTATGCCGAATCGGCTGCGGTCGGTGTGGCAGTGTTTGAGCAAGATTCCAAGAGTTACGCTACGCGTGAAGTAAATCGCTTGGCAAAAGAAGTTCTTAACGTTTTGGGAGAATAATTATGGCATCAGGAAAGAAAGTAATGTTTTCAAAGCCGCGTCAAACCTCTGCTGCAGATATGGCAAAGATGGATGAATGGGTTAGTTTGGGAGCAGAGGAAACGCACGTTGAAGTGAGTTCTAAACCCGTTTTGAAGACGCCGGAAACGAAAGTTCGTATGAAACGTTTGTCGATGGATTTGCCCGAAGAAATGCACAAGGACTTGATGAAATACTGTGTTGATCACGGAACAAAGGCCTCTGTTTTGGTTCGCGATCTTCTTCAGAGAAAAATCTATCGTTAATTGAACATGCAACATATGTACAAAACAACAAAAGCACAAATGATAATTTGTTGTACATAATGTTATTTCAATAAAAACAAAAGCTTGTATAGCCGCTACAAACTATTAAGTTGTAGCGGTTATTTATTGATATGTTGAAATGTACAAATGACCAAATGTGATAATGAGTTATAGATTGTTTGATTTAGAAGTGCTTTTCTCTGCGCAGTAGTTCTTATCGTTTTCTGCGTAAAAGTGAGTTATAGTGAACAACGATCATTGGAGTATCAGATGCAATTATTAGAGCACGAGAAAAGATTTCAAACGATGGAGTTATCGGCGCGTTTTCATGCTGTGAGTGTGGAGATTTGTCGCGACTATCCGAGAGCTTTTATGCGCGCTCATTCCGTGGCGACATTGTTAATGGATGTGGGTGCAGATGAAAGTGACGTGGTTTTGGGAATGGTTTGCTCGACGGGAGCCTGGAGCTCTGTTGAAATCAGATTATCGGAAGCAAAAGCCGCGGGTCGAATTCGTATTTTCTTCGGTGTCGTTGAAGAGGAGCCAGAGTACGAACAGTACGTCATGGAAGATTCGCAATTAACACCCGAGGATCGTTTGATTGTTGATGCTATTTTTGCCTGCCGATTGCGTGAAGCGATTGACTATTACAGTCATAAGCAAACGGTTCCAGTGGGGCGTGAAGCAGAAGTCATCGAAGATTTGATTAATCGTTATTTTGTGGCTCGTGAGTACCTGGGTGAAACGTTATTGTCTAAGAACGTCGATCGCTACTTGCGCGACTTGGCAGCGCTTTTACCCCGTACACCTTTAATGCTATTGGATGAGTGCGATGTTTATTGTCTTAAGGGATCATTGCCACCGATCGTGACTCAGATTATCGATTGTTTGGGCTTTTATCGTTATCAGGATGGTAAGGGACTTTTCATCGCTGGAATTAAACTGCAGCACAATGAAGATTTGTTGCGTTTAGTGGGTTTGATGAGTGCGCATTGGGTGGATTTAGACATTAAAAAGAATCCTTGTTCTTTTCGCACTATGGATTGGTATCGATTAGACGATGAGAAGCTTGACGACGATCAGCGTCATGCTCGTGAGTTTTGTCAGAAATTATTCGCTTTAGCGCCCAATCCGTTTAATTTTGAAGCTTTCATGGTGCAGGTTCGCTATTTTTAGTTTGTGAGAGGTTTGTATGGTTAATGTATTGCTATTTAGCCCAACGGGGAATTCCAAACAAGTGGCTTTGAGCGTTGCGTCTGAATTGGATGAAAAGGTTAATGTTGTCGATTTAACCAAAACGTACCTAATGGCTGAAACGTTTGATCCGAAAGATCCAATGGTGATCGCAGGACCGGTTTTTGGGGGACGCTTACCAACGCTCATGGTTGAGAGATTAAAGAAATTTTCTCTTAAAGGCGTTAAAGCAATCACCTTGGTTACTTACGGTAATAGAGCCTTTGAGGATGCGCTTTTAGAACTCAATAACACCGTGTCTGAATTGGGTGGCGTTCCGGTTGCAAGCGCCGCTGTTGTCGCACGTCACTCAATGGTGCCGACTGTCGCGCAAAATCGTCCTTCTGAGGTCGATTTGACGAATTTGAAGGCCTTTGCTCGAATGGCAAAGAAAAAGCTCTCACAAACGGAATTTGACGACTTGAAAGTACCTGGTGACTTTCCGTATCGTTCGTGGACAAAGTCTCCGTTAACGCCAATCATTGACGGAAATTGTGTGAAGTGTGGTCAGTGTGTGAGGTTGTGTCCTGTGGGGGCGATTGATGCCAGCGATCCGTCAAAGGTTGATGCCGAGAAATGTATTTTGTGTATGCGCTGTGTCTTTGTCTGTTCTCAAAAATCTCGCGTCTTGCCCGAACCGGTAAGGGTTATGATAGGTCAAAAATTAGCGCCTGTTGCTGCCATTCATAGAGATAATGAGTTCTTTATCTAAATGATAAAAGGCTTTGATTTTTCAAAGCCTTTTATATATCAAATGTACAAATCAATAATTGATCAAATGTGTTATTGTTGTTATCAACAAAACAACAAATGTTAATCTTAATGATCAGACTTAATGCCAGCTCCGCACATTGTGATTAATGTATCGGGCGTGCGTCCGTGAAGCTCGCAGTAGTGGACGTAAGCAGCGTAGTTGGCAGCGGTTGTATGTTCGCAATAAATGCCTCGACGAGCAATCTCATGGCGGCACTTCAAAATTAAATCTTCTGGAGCGGTCACCACTTCAATATTGTGACGAGCAATCATGTCGAGCACTTCTTTTCCTCGCATCGGTTTACCGATGGCAATGCCTTCTGCCATTGTCGGTTGCGGGTTCACAGGAGCAGGTTCATTGAGACCTTGTTGTTGAGCTTGATAGAGAGGATCGCACAACTCGCTTTGAAGCGCAATAACATTGGGGAAATGGTCAATGGCACCACTTTCGTGAAGGTGTTCTAAGGCCTTAATGGCACCAATAAACAATGTACCGTTACCAACAGGAATGACAATATTTTCAGGAATGCGTTTGAGTTGTTCAAACACCTCGTAAATATAGGCCTTCATCCCTTCGTAAAAATAAGGGTTGTAGACGTGATTGGCGTAGTAAGCGCCACGTTCTTTGACTTGACTGCGACAGACATCTGCGCAGTGGTCTCGCGTGCCTTCGATGATGTGAACTTTGGCGCCGTGAGATTCAATCATGGTGATCTTTTTCGGACTGGTGCCTTCAGGGACATAAATTTCACAATTGATACCTGCACGGGCACAATAAGCCGCAACGCTATTGCCTGCGTTGCCGCTCGAATCTTGAACGCAATGCGTAACACCAATGCTCTTACAGTGCGCAACCAGCGTTGCCGCGCCGCGATCCTTAAAGGAGAGCGTAGGCATGGTGTAGTCCATCTTGAACATCACATCGTCGTTAAAACGAATGACAGGCGTCATCCCTTCGCCCATGGTGATGGAACGCCACGTTTGATCGTCGTCCATAGCCATAAATGCACGGTAACGGAATTGACTCCATTCATTGCGATCAATTAATTTTTCATCCCAGGCAGGGGCTTTGAAATCAAGCTCAAAAAGCCCTCCACATTCGCAACGCGGGGCTTGGGTCGTGGTGGGTGTTTTTTTACCGCAGTGGGTACAGACAAACTCTAAAGGCATCGTGTTACTCCTTGATTTCTGCAATCGCTTCGATTTCAACCAAACACCCGAAGTGCAATGTTGTCGTTGAGACAATGACGCGTCCGGGTTTGTGGTCACCGAAGAACTCTGCATAGATTTCATTGATCGGGCCCCAATATTGAACATCCGGCGTATAAACGCGGCAAAACACAACTTGATCACGGCGCACACCAGCGGCTTTTAAAACACGATCGACATTATTGAGTGCCAAACGGGTGTGGTCTTTAATGTCGCCTTGACAGACCTCGCGGGTATCGGGATCAATCGATAATTGACCGGAAACATACAGCGTACCGTTACTGATAACACCGGCACTGTAATGGCCCTTATTTTCGCCCTTAAAGTCGGGGGTGATGATTTGCATGGTGCTCTCTCCTAAGAGTGTCCAAGTTATTCAATAGCTACATTTTCAACCAAAAAGCCACAAAAAGAATCAGGGATTGTCACGACTTAGTGTAATAACCCTAGTTAACGCTTTCGTTTGTGGGGTTAATGGGTGCAAAATTAATTCTTATTTACCTCGGAGATTTTGCCATGAGTGATGCGCATTCGGTTTTCAGTTACATGCAAGCCCATGAATCGGAGTTTAGTGAGCTTCGTCACGATTTTCACCGTTTCCCTGAAACAGGTTTAGATCTTCCGAAGACGGCCGATCGTATCGTTGATACGCTCAAGGGTTATGGCGTTGATGAGATTCATACCAACATCGGTCATAGCGGTGTTGTCGCGGTGGTTTCCGGTCGTACGCCGTCAGAAAAATGGATTGGTATTCGAGCAGACATGGATGCGTTGCCGTTACCTGAAAAAGCACAACACGATCATCCCTCAGAAGTCCCCAATTGCACGCACGCTTGCGGTCACGATGGTCACATTACGATGGCATTGGCCGCTTGTAAGTACCTTTGTGAGCATCGTGATGAATTTGACGGCACAGTCGCTTTCATCTTTCAGCCGGGTGAAGAAGGTTATGCCGGTGCACGCTTAATGATTGAAGATGGGCTTTTTGAAAAGTTCCCGATTGCTGAAGTTTATGCCACGCACGGTGAACCCGCCGATCCTGTAGGAACCATTGGTATCGGTACCGGTTATATGATGGCTAGCGCCGATGTTTTCGATGTCGCCGTTGAAGGTAAAGGCGGTCATGGTGCTCGTCCCCATGAAGCCATTGATAGCGTTTTGGTGGCCGCTCAAATCGTTGTGGCAGCACAGTCGATTGTGAGCCGTAATGTCGATCCCTTAAAGGGCGCTGTGGTGACCTTTGGTGCGTTGCTTGCAGGGGACGAAAAGGGCTCAAGCGTATTGCCGCAAAAAGCCAAAATGGTGGGTACGTGTCGTAGTTTTGAACCTGAAGTCCGAGACCTTGAGAGGAGCGTTTGAAGCTCGTTGTGGAAAACGTTGCTCAGGCCTATGGTGCGAAGGCTGAACTTCACTACACGCGTCTTTATCCGTCACTCTATAGCCACCCGCAACAAGCTCAAGCATTAAAGACGATGGTTCAAGAATGGTTGGGTGAAGAGGCCTTGCGCCCCGTGTATCCTCAAATGATTGCAGAGGATTTCTCCTTCGTGATGAACGCTCGTCCGGGTTGCCTCTTTAGAACCGGTTTGATGGATGAAGAGCATCAAGCAAGTCTTCACCACAACACGTTTGACTTTAACGATAAAGCCATTAAATACGGTGCAACGGTCTTTGTGACCAATGCAATTAATCGATTGAAAGTGATTAACGGTTAAAACAAATTTGGGCTACCGAAAGGTAGCCCAAAATGTTTTGAAAAACGCTTAGTTTTGAGGCCAAGCTTCAACAAAGAAATCAATGATGACATCAAGCCCACCGAATTCAACATGGTAGTGGGCGGCATCTCTAACAATGGGCTTGGCGTGATAGGCAACACCGATCTTTGCAGCGCCCAACATTTTTAAGTCGTTGGCACCGTCACCGACCGCAATGGCGTTACTGAGTTTTGTGTGATTGAGCATACATAAAACAGCAAGAGCATTGCGTTTCCCTGCGGCATCAATAATCTCACCACCGGCTGGGCCCGTGACTTCTCCCGAGAGCTTATCTTCTTTATCAAAGACAAGTTCGTTGCAGAGATAATTATCCATTCCCAAACGCTCGCAAACGTCACGAGCAATGTCTGAGAAACCGCCCGAAATGATGTAAGTTTTTACGCCGTTTTCTTTTAGGAAATTCATCAAGCGCAAAGCCTCCGGCATCAGTGTGGCGTGAGAAACCGTCGTGTTGATGACTTCACGTGTGCCCCCCTTTAAGAGGTGGGAGCGTTGACGAAGGAAGTCTGCAAATTCAAAATGGCCTTGCATGGCTAATTCGGTCATTTGGGAGACTTTTTCGCCCACGCCAATTTGCGTCGCAATGTCATCAATGCACTCAAGATCAATGAGGGTGCTGTCCATGTCAAAGGCGGCAACATGAATTTCTTTAATGGAGAGTCCCGACTTCACGAGATTAGCGTCAAGTTGGGCTTTCTGTGCGCGCTCTTGAATCTCAATGGCATCCTCAAAAGACAATTGACAAACTCTTAACGCATTGTCTTTTTCCCAGACCGTTAGCCCCTGAATTTGAGATCGAAAAAGATGAGCGTTTTGCCCATGAATAACGAGATCAAACATGAATAACATCCTTTTTTAAATGCTTTTTGTGAGTGTCTTCTCGAGCGCCTTCTAAAACGTAGGTACACCCACAATAGTGAGCTCGAATCAAATATTGAGAATACTTCCCGTATTGTAGGCTCAGACGCTCAAGAGCATAAGTGGAATTTGTTTCCTGCCCGCAAAGTGCCTCTTTAAGAACACGAGCCTTTAACGGTTTTTCATCGGAATGCTTTTGATCCAAAAGTCCCAAAAGCGTCATGACTGTCATGGCAAAGTCATCGTGAGCCGCAGGGACTTGATGAACTTTGGGAGCCGCACTAAAAAGATTGCCGTTGATGGCTAACACAGCTCGAATTTCGCAAGGCATCAATCCGCCATGATTGCCACAACCAATATCAATGTCACCCCCGTCAATTGAGTAACCGCTCTGCGGATCGTTATGTAGGACGACGCGTAAATCAGGACCTCTGCGATTATCGCTAGAAAGTAAGTGTTCAGAGAACGTTCCCGCGACATTGCCTTCGGTACTTGGGGGGCATTGAGTTGAGGGTTGAGAGAAAATCATGCCAACTTCTGGCGTTTGCATTAATACGTCTCGAATTTGACCAATTTTGTCTTGCATTTCGGGGTTAATCCATAGCCCGATGGCATAACTGCCAACTGCGACAATGTCAGCATTTTGAGGGTTTGCGCCGTTACGAATATCGGTACCGGTAAGAACGGAAAAGCCTGCGTTTTTTAAGACAGACGTCACATCGAAATGCTCGGCGATTTCTGAGTGACCATGGTCAGACATCGTGACGAGCTGAACGCCTGCTGCTTTACCTTCGTTTTCCCACCAATGAAGAATCTTTTCAAAGGCTTGATCGGCATTTTGGCGAGCTTGTCGAGTCTTTTCATGCCAGATGCCAAATTCATGGCTGGAGTGATCGGGTTCGCCAAACCACAAGACGGTTACGTCTCCCAGACCTCTGGGAATTTCATAGTTAAAGAAAATGTCGCAAAGCAGTTCATTGCCCTTGAAATCGGGGAATGCCAAGGGGATACCCGATCCCCAACGTGACTGCAAACATTCACGCTCTTTGAGCGGCAAGGCTGAGTCGATATCGTGCACGCAACAATTCAAATGCCCCTCGTAGCGGTCAGCATGAATGTGCTGTAAACGGGTGCTACCGGAAGAGTTTGCACACAGCACGCGAAGCGTTTTCTTTTGTTGACCTAAGCGATCCCCTAAAGAGGGAATCTCAATAACGCCATGACCGGAATTTTTGCCTTCGTGTTCACAAATGGATTGAACCGACCAACCGGTAAAAACGCTTTGATGAGAGGGCATCGTTTTATCGTAAAAACAGTTGGCGATGATGCCGTGATCGCAAGGTCGGAAACCAGAAAAAATCGTGGGGTGGTTTACATAGGTTTCGGTCGGGAAGTTAGCGCAGTATTGAGACCAACGGTGAGAGTGCTCAATAAATCGGTGCAAGGCCGGCATGTCTTCTTTAACACAATCGGGGCGAAGACCGTCAAAACCCACGATAACAAATCGAGTTTGTTGTTTCATTGTTTATTTTCCTTATTTGCCTTGTGGTTCTAATTTTTGTTGGACAAAGTCACCAAGAATGGACATGGAGAGTGTCGCCATGACAATGACCGTGCCCGGAATAACAGCAATCCACCAGGCGGTTGTGAGGTAGTCGCGACCAAACCCAAGCATGGTGCCAAGAGAGCTCATCGGAGGTTGTACGCCAACACCTAAAAAGGAGAGCGAGGTTTCCAAAAGAATCATGCCGGGGAAGTTAAGCGTCATGTTGACGACCAAAGCCGAAGCAATGTTGGGAAGAATGTGACGAACAGCGATTTGCCACGTAGGAATCCCAAGACTTTCAAGCGCTCCGGCATAGCCTTCGGTGTAGGCCGATCGCGCAAGATTTCGAGTTAATCGAGCGTAACGATCCCAACCATAGACCGCCATAATGACAATGATCACGGTGACGTTTGTGCCTAAAAAAGCCAGGATGGTTAAGGCAAGAATGATGAAAGGCAAAGAGGCCGTAAAGTCGATACTGGCGTTAATCGTATCGTCAATGATGCCGCCAAATCGTGCGGCAAGAAAGCCCAATGCCGTTCCTAAAATGGCGCCCAATAAAGTCCCTGCAATTGCCAATAAAAATGACAAACGGATGGAATAGAGCAATCGAGAAAATACATCGCGTCCGAGTTCATCAGTGCCCAGAATATGAGCGAAATTTTCAAAGGGTTTATTAAGACGCGCCATCAAATCCATTTGTTCCAAATCGTAGGGCGCAAGCCACGGAGCAAAAAGACCGCTCACGAAAAAGGTCAAAAGAACGACAATGCTAATAAGCACCAAGGGCTGAAGACGCATTTGAGTCAGTTTTAACATGATGAATTATCCTTAATGATCCGTGTGTCGTAAACGAGGATTGACGACAAGCGCCAGTAAGTCCATTAAAAGATTGGCGGTGATAAGCGAGGCGCCGGTGGCAAGTACGATGACTTGAACAACAGGGATGTCACGATTGGCCACTGATTGAACCAACAATTTGCCGATGCCAGGCCAAGAAAAAACGTTTTCCGTAATGACAGCGCCTGCCACCAAGGTTCCAAGGAAAAAGCCCAAGATGGTCAAGATGGAGAGCATGGCATTAGGCAGTGCGTGCAACCAAATAATGCGCTTTTCAGGTAAGCCTCTCATTCGAGCCGCTCTTACGCAGGGAAGGCGAAGTGCATCAATCATGGCGCTGCGAGCATAGCGAGAGAAAATGGCAGCCTCTGAAGTGGCCATGGTGATAATCGGCATAATGTAATGCAAGGCCGATGTGTTCCCGTACGAGGGAAGCCATCCCAACCAAATGGAAAACACGAGCAGCAACAAAACGCCCATGAAGAAGTTAGGGACGGCGTAACCAAAAACGGACAAAAACATCATGGAACGATCAAGGCTGGAATTGCGATGAATCGCTGCAATCACACCCATCGGGATCCCCAAGGCTAAAGTGATAATGGCCGTGGGAATCATCAAATCAAGCGTTGGCCAAAAGGCATTTAAAAACACTTCTTTAACGGAGAGCCCCGTCATGTAGCTATGCCCCATGTCTAGCGTCATGAGTTTTTGCAAGTAAACGAGAAATTGTTGCCAAAGGGGCTTATCCAGTCCCCATTGTTGTCGAAAAGCACTCAATGCGGCGGCATCTGCGCCATCGCCCAACATCAATCGAGCCGGATCGCCCGTTAAATGAAGCGCAAAAAAGACAACGGCCGTTAGTAATAAAAGTGTGATCAGTGAACGAAGAACAATACGAAAGACTAAAGCGAACACGATGTCACTCACTCCTTACGTTCGTTGATAAAAGTTTCAATGGTTTTTGAAGAAAAGCAGGCCACTGCGTGTCCGTTCTCATCCTTCAATAAAGGCGGATTGCCTTCCAAGCAACGTGCCGAACGCATCGGACAGCGATTAGCAAAAACGCAGCCTTGGGGACGGTCAATAGGGCTCGGCATACTGCCTTTGGGATAAAACTCAATGATGCTACTGTCAGCCCCCGGGGTTGAAGCCATCAAGAGCTTCGTATAGGGGTGCTTGGGGTGCTTAAAGACTTGGTCAATTTCCCCCATTTCGACGATGCGTCCTAGGTACATCACAATGACGCGGTCGCAGATGTATCGAACAACATTTAAGTTGTGAGAGACAAAGAGCATGGACATCTTGGAGACGTTACGCAAGTTATTGAGCAATTCAAGAACTTGGGCTTGAATGGAAACGTCCAAACTAGCGACCGGTTCGTCGCAAGCCAAAAGACTTGGGTTGAGAGCCACGGCACGCGCAATGGCCGCTCTTTGCAATTGACCGCCCGACATGACACCCGGCAAGCGGGTCATGTGATGCTTTGGCATACCGACAGCGGTGAGCACCTTGGCAGCTCGCTTTTGAGCTTCGGTTTTTGAAAGGTGCAAGTGAGTCACAAGGGGTTCTGCCACTTGATCAATGACGGGCATGCGAGCGTCAAAACAACCGTAAGGATCTTGGTAGATCATTTGCGTGTCAGCCCGTTGCATACGCCAAGATTGAGAACGCGGTTCGGGGTAAAAATCGTTTTTGAATTTGATGGCACCGGCAGTGGGTTTTTGTAGCCCCAGCAGTAAGCGTGCCAAAGTCGATTTACCACAACCGGATTCGCCAACAAGACCTAAAACTTCACCGTGTCGAATTTGCACGTCAATGTCTTGCAAAACATCCCAAGGTTTCTTTCGACCAAAAAAGCCTTTACGCGTGTAGTAACAGTGCTTGGCAATGTGAGCGTCAATGACCACCGGAAAGTCCGTTCTCTCGCGACTGCTAACCACTTCCGATAAGGTGTCGATGGCCTCTCGCGTTTGTTTGGGTTCGTTACTGTGAGCCAGTGTGCAGCGAGACTGCCACTGCGTGTGCTCGTCAAGACTTGCCATCGGAGGAAGGGCGTATTGGCAAGCTTCGCATTTTCTGTCACAACGAGACGCAAAGGGGCAACCTTTGCCGATTTTAGAGGGCGGTGGTATTTCCCCAAAAATCGGTTTTAAAGAACCTTTTTCACTGCCCATATCAGGCATGGCTTCAAGAAGGCCTTCCGTGTACGGGTGTGAAGGGTTGGGAAGAACTTGTTTAACGGGGCCTTCTTCCAAGAGGTAGCCCGCGTACATGACGGAGACGCGATCGGCAATGTCGTGAGCAAGGTGCAAGTCGTGCGTTACCAAGAGCATGGACATGTTGCGCTTTTTCACGATTTCACGCATCTGCTCAAGCAACTCTCGTTGTACAACAACATCCAATGCCGTGGTGGGTTCATCGGCCAGTAATAATTTCGGTTCACCAACAAGCGCTAAAGCGATCATGATGCGTTGACGCATCCCACCGGAGAGCTCGTGAGCATAGGCACTCATGCGTTTTTCCGGTGCCGTAATGCCAACAAGTTTTAATAAACCGAGTGCAATTTCATGAAGTTTTGCTTTTTCGCGAGCCAAAGTTTGAGTGGCGGATTGATGGCGAAATAATGGGTGTCGGTACGCAATGGTTTCCATGAGTTGTTGCCCAATGGTTCTCATGGGGTTAAGTGCCGACATGGCATCTTGAACAACCATGGCGATATCGGTACCACGAATTTTTTGGAAGTCCGATTGTTTGAAATCAATTAATTCTTGTCCGCAAAATCGGATGCTTCCGGTTGTTTGGCTGTGGTTACCGGCTAAACCGAGAATAGAGCGGGCTAACACACTTTTGCCCGAACCCGACTCACCGATCAGCGCATGAATAACACCTTGTTCGATGGTTAAATCGACACCATGAAGGACTTCGGTACCGCTAAAGGCAACCCTTAAATCTTTGATCGATAAAAGTGTTTGACTTGACATAAAAGTGAATGAATAAAATCGAAATATCCCTTGCTAGGAGATAAGCGACTTTCTCCTAACAAGGGCGTAATAAAGGCGCGATTACTTAAAAGACAAGCTATCGGCAGTGAGATCCATTCGACCATCGGTGCCCGGCGTCCACGTGACATTGCGCTGTGTGGCGTAAATCATTGGGAGCGCATAAAGCGGACAAGCTTGCGGGTCTTGTGCAAAGGCTTGAAGCATTTGTGCCCAAGCGGCTTTTCGTTGTGCAAGATCCGTGTTGGTTTCAAGAATTTCACCGTTAACTTGGAACGCTTTGTAGGCTTGACCTGAAGTATTGAGGTAGCCCATATTGTACCAAGAGCTCTTCGGTTTCATTCGGCGCCATAATTGGCTGGCCGGATCGTTGAAATAAGCGGAGAACGAAGCGTTATTGATCATACGATCCGCACCAGGAGCTTCGACTTGAGACCAGTTTTCCTTAACTTGCAGCTCGACGTTGAGACCAACGCTCTTGAGCATAGAAGCCACGGCTTGGGAAACGGTCATTTCAAGCGTGTAGTAGCCGGTTTGAATCTTCCAAATGATGGGTTCGCCCTTGTAGTTGGCTTCCTTTAAAAGTGCCTTGGCTTTGGCCGGATCGTAGAGCTTTTGATCAAGGTCGCTGAGGTAGAGGTCGCCAAACATCTTTAATTGAAAACTGTTGGCGGCGGTCGTCTTGTTGGCAAAAAGGGCGTTCACTAACAAATCACGATCGATGGCATGCAAGATGGCTTGACGCAATTTCGGATTTTTCATCACTTCAGACGATTGCGTATCAAATACCATGCCGTAGACGTTGGCAATTGGGCCACCTACGACATTAACCTTGCCGTCAGAAGACAAGGGCTTGATTTGATCTGGCGGCACTTCCGTGATGATGTCAAATTCACCGGAGCGCAAACCGGCGACACGGGCAGAGAGTTCAGGAACTTCGACAAAGCTGACCTTTTGCGCGGCACCCTTGTCACCCCAGTATTGATCGTTGCGAACCAATTCCAAACGATTAGAGGTCTTGAAAGAGACGATCTTATAGGGGCCGGAACCAATGGGTTTCTTTACCCAATTTTCCCAAGAGCCGGCTTTTTTGAAACCGTCCTCAGAAATGATTTCAGACATGCGGGCAGAAAAGCGCAATTCGATCAAGGGATCGGGCGTTTTCATCGTCACGCGCACGGTGTAATTGTCAATCTTTTTGACGCTCTTTAAGCCACCGAGAAACTCCCAGGCGGCGGGACGACCCGGGGCCTTTTCGCTACTGAAGCGTTCAGGGCCAAAAGAAAAGACAACGTCATCGGCGGTAAAGGGGGTGCCATCATGGAACTTTACGTCGCGACGAAGTTTGAATTCCACCGTATCGGCCGAGAGGCGTTTCCAAGAAAGGGCCAAACCGGGCTCAAGTGCGCCGGTTTTGCTGTTGGCACGAATCAAGGTGTCATAGACAGATGACATCACGCGGTCGATTGCATTGTTATTAATCCCTTGCGGTTCAACCGTCGTGGGTAAAAGCGGCATGGCAATGACCATGTTTTGTGCACTAGCCCAAGCGTTTTGACCGAGTAAAGCACAAGAGGCTAACAAGGTTGCGATAGCGGTTTTTTTCAATTGTTTCGACATAAATTGCTCCATAGTTCAATGTCCCTGTAATTTTGAGGAGCATTTATGTCAGGGTTAAGACAAGTCAGTGAAGATTTAATGACGATAGATTTGTCTTTTTGATGGCATTTAACTTATTGAAAAATAATAACAATATTTCCTTTCCCAAAAAAGAATGCTTGCAAAAATTGTCATTTTGATGACACAAAAGTCACGATTGTGACGATGGCGATAACGGGAAATTCGCAGGCCGTCTCTCAAAGGTTGGAACAATGCGCAAAAGTTCATTTTTCCACCATTGGACAAGTTTTGACTCTGTTTGATCGGGGCGAACCAAGAGCATTAATCGTTCGGGAGGCATTGAAATGCCTTCGGTTTGAATTTCAGAAACTTTACGGGCCAAGTTGGGGTTCAAGGCAAGTTGCCGTTGGGGTAAAACCGTCCAACCGACATTTTTAGCGGCAAGAGAAAGTGCCCACGCACCGGAATTCACTTCCCAAGGATCGTCACTCAAAATGACAGGAGGTGGGGACTCGGGGTCTCGAGCCGTGACAACCATTTGGCGATAGGCTCTTAAATCGTTAACCGTTGCGGGCTGGCGGGTTTGTAGCGGGTGTTGGAGACCGGCAATAACTGATACCGGGAATTGCGCGATTTCAAAAGCTGGGCACTCAAATTGAGTGGCATTGGAAAACACAATGGCCATGGCCATTTCGGTGTTTTTGAAAAACCAGTTCACATCAAACGCATTCAAGCTTTCAATTTGCACACGCAATTGCGGATGGGTGACGGAGAGCTTCTCAAAAAGTCCCATGATGGCGTTGTTGCCCAACGAGTGGTCTAACCCAATGTGTAAGCTCAAGGGTACGTCGCCATAGATTTGCTTGGCGCGCAGATCAAAGCGCGCATACTCTTTAATAACGTGCCTGGCGTAGGGAAGAAGTTGTTCACCTTGTTCGGAGAGAATGGGTCGGTGGCTTCTGACAAAAAGTCGATAACCGAGTTCTGCCTCCATGTTGGCAATGTGGGTGGAAATCACCGATTGTGCGCGACCGAGTTCACGAGCGGCGGCCGAAAATGAACCTTCTTGAGCTGCGTAGACAAAGGATTTCAATTCGTCGATGTCAATTCCCATGATTTTCTCCGAGATTGATGCGTAAGGACAACACTATTGATCAGCTAGCAACTTTCTCCCGTTTTCATTGCCTTCACTCTATAGATGGGTTTCGACCGGAGGTGCTATCAACCTATAGTGTATCAAAAATTTGATGGAATCAATCTCGTAATATCAAATAATTGGGTAGATAATTAACGGCAAGTCATTCATGTTTAAGGCTTATATGTCGTTCAAAAATTGGGATATTTACGCGGGTTATGCCGGCTTTTTCACAGCCGGTTTTACTATCGCTGCTTGGGCACCTCTTATTCCGTTCGTCAATGATGCGCTTCAAGTCGGTCCGATGAAATTCGGTCTTTTGTTGTTGATGTTGGGCGTGGGCTCTGTTTTAGGTATGCCGCTGGCTGGTTGGTTGTCTTCTCGATTAGGAAGTCGCCGTGCGATTGCCATTTCAGGCTATTGGTCTTGTCTTTCCTTGGTACTTTTGGCTTGGACACCGAGTTACCTCTTTGAGTGCGTGGCACTTTTCTCCTACGGTGTGGCGTTAGGGTGCTTGGAAGTCTCTGTGAACCTTTACGGAGCCGCGCTAGAGAAAACGCACCAATCTCGACAAATGTCCGGTATGCACGCTTTTTATAGTATCGGTGAAGTCTCTGCCGCCATTTGCGTGAGTTTGGCATTAAGTCTTGGTTTTAATATGTGGTTGGCAACGGCCTTTTGGATGGGGGTTTTAAGCGTCTTATTGACCTTTGCTTTGCCTCACGTCTCTTCGGCAACGCTTGTCAATCAAGAGTCCGCTCCCTTTGCGATGCCTAAGGGCCCTGTGATTATGTTGGCAGCCCTTTGTGCCGTTGTCTTCTTGGCTGAAGGGGCGATGCTCGACTGGAGTGCACTCTTTTTACAAGAGCATGTCCAAATGCCGCTTGAAAACGCCGGTGTCGGTTACACGGTATTTGTGATTGCGATGGCGATTGCCCGATTGTTCGGTGACCGCATCGTTACGCAATTGGGTGCTGTGAAAGTTGTGTGGGGCGGTGCTGTGATGATGGTCGGCGCCTTAACGGCCATGGTGATGATTCCGAGTTTGACCGTGTGCTTGGTGGCCCTTTTCGTGATGGGCTTAGGCATCGCTAATATTGCCCCCTTGATCATCTCGGCCGCTTCTCGTCAAAAGCGTATGCCTGCGTTGCCGGCAGTGACCGCTGTGACGACGATCGGCTACTTTGGTTTGATGGCCGGTCCCGCCATTTTGGGTTTCATCGGAGAATATTTCTCGATTGCTATGGCGTTCTTGTTTATCGCCGCATTGCTGACAATCGCCACGTGGTGGACGCGATCGATTCGCTATTGCTTGTAAGATTTTTAAGACTCATCAAAGCGCGTTTGGAAATTCATTTTTCAAGCGCGCTTTTGTTATGCGGTCGTTGCCACCCAAGTCTTTGAGTGTCTCAACACTCTCCCAAATGGTTTCAGAAAAGAGTTTTCTTACAGCCTCGCCTTGATCCCAACCATGTTCAATAGCAAGAAGCCCACAAGGATTAAGGTGTTCGGGAGCGCCGGCAATAATCTTTTGAATGTCAGTGAGACCGTCCGCTCCATCGGTTAAAGCACTGATAGGCTCAAATGTTAAATTGTTCAAATGTACATCTGTGCTTTCAATGTAAGGGGGATTACTCACAATGATGTCAAAGCGCTGCTCATTGGGTAGGGCGTCGTACCAAGAGCCTTGAGAAAAATGAACATTGGCCCTCAGAGAAGACGCATTGGTTGCGGCAACCTCAAGCGCTTTTTCACTGTAGTCCGTGGCCCAAACGTGAAGGTAGGGAAGTTCAAGCGCAAGCGTAATGGCAATGCACCCTGAGCCCGTCCCCATATCAAGAAGGGTTTGAGCGGGGTGCGTTTTCACTTCTTCTAATACCAGCTCAATGAGAGTCTCGGTATCCGGTCTTGGAATGAGAACGTTAGGATTGACGCGGAAAGGTCGAGAGAAAAATTCTTGAGTACCCACGATATAGGGGAAAGGTTCGCCCTTTTCTCGACGAGCCACCAAACTTAAGAAGCGCTCAAGCGTATCGTCATCCAATTCGTCTTGGTCGTGCGCAATGAGAAAGGTGCGTGGCTTATTCAAACAAAAGCAAAGTAAAAGCCTCGCATCAAAGCGATCGATTCTTTGCGAGGCTTCTACTAAGATTTGGCGAATGGTTGCCATGAGAAATTATTCACCCATTTGAGCTAATTGCTCGATTTGGTGTTCGGTGGTAAGAGCGGAGATGATTTCGTCCAAGTCACCGTCCATGATGAAGTCGAGCTTATAGAGCGTCAAATTGATGCGGTGATCGGTCACGCGACCTTGCGGATAGTTGTACGTACGGATACGTTCACTGCGGTCACCGGAACCCACGAGGCTCTTACGGGTGCTGGCTTCTTGAGCTTGTTGCTTGGCCACTTCATTGGCCGTGATACGAGAAATCAACACACTCATGGCACGGGCCTTGTTTTCGTGTTGACTACGTTCGTCTTGGCATTCCACCACGGTACCCGTCGGGATGTGCGTAATACGCACGGCAGAGTTCGTTTTTTGCACGTGCTGACCACCGGCACCGGAGGCGCGATAGACGTCAATACGAAGGTCGGCGGGGTTGATTTCCACTTCACCGATTTCGTCCATTTCGGGCAAAATGGCGACCGTGCAAGCCGAGGTGTGCACGCGACCTTGGCTTTCCGTTTCCGGGACGCGTTGAACGCGGTGGCCACCACTTTCGAACTTTAATTTCGAGTAGGCACCGGCACCGATCACACGGACGATCACTTCGCGATAGCCACCCAAGTCGCTTTCGTTGGCAGAGACAATTTCGGTGCTCCAACCTTGACGTTCGGCGTAGCGAGTGTACATACGGAAGAGGTCACCAGCGAAGATGGCGGATTCATCACCACCCGTGCCAGCACGAATTTCCAAATAGATGTTCTTGTTGTCGTTGGGGTCTTTGGGCAAAAGCATGACT
>CABSHY010000009.1 GCA_902477615.1 uncultured Sutterella sp. | reverse complement strand
CCTTGTCACCCATGATGCGAATGGAGTCAGGGCGAGGGCCGATAAAGGCAAAGCCAGACTTTTCTACGCGTTCGGCGAAGTCGGCGTTTTCAGACAAGAAACCGTAACCGGGGTGAATGGCTTCGGCATCTGTTACTTCAGCTGCGCTGATAATGGCAGGAATATTCAAGTAACTGTCAACCGATGAAGCCGGACCGATACAGACGCTTTCGTCGGCGAGTCGAACGTATTTCGCATCCACGTCAGCCGTGGAGTGAACGACAACGGTACGAATACCCATCTCGCGACAAGCGCGTTGAATTCTCAACGCAATCTCGCCACGGTTGGCAATAAGAATTTTTCCAAACATAGGATGCTCTATCCGATGATAAACAGAGGTTGACCGAATTCAACAGGTTGAGCGTTGTCAACCAAGATTTCTTTGATCGTGCCAGACGTTTCAGCTTCGATTTCATTGAGCAACTTCATGGCTTCAATGATGCACAACGTTTGACCAGCTTCAACCTTATCGCCGACCTTGACAAACGGTTCGGCACCCGGGTTCGGGGAACGATAGAACGTGCCAACCATCGGAGAGGTCACGGTTGTGCCTTCGACAACACGTTCTTCAGCTGCTGCGGGAGCAGCTTGAACGCTCGGAGCGGCGGGGGCTGCCACAGGAGCAGCAACGGGAGCGGCCACAACAGGAGCCGCGACGGCTACGGTTTGAACTTTATTGACAATGCGAACCTTGTCGTTTTCTTCGGTGACTTCTAATTCAGAAATGCCACTTTCAGCGACCAAGTCGATCAGGGTCTTAAGTTTACGTAAATCCATTTGATATCCCTCTTTGGTTATTCAGTCGGTTCGCCCAACAAAGGATGATTGTGGGAAAACGCGTATTTATTCTGCATTTTCAGGCATTTTCGGTTAAATGTCTAGAAAAATGCGCTAATTTTTACGATTTTTTGATGTTTTCCCTCACGCAAACAGGGTAGTCCTGTTGGAGGGCTTATTTGAAAAGGGGAGGAGAAATTTTGGAAGATCGGAACAATAAGGGCCTAAAACGGCCCTTACTGATAAAAATTAATCGTTTTTGACGGTTTTGTCTGCCGGAACGTTATCAAAGACCCAATTGAGGAATCCTCCGCGATTTCGAGAGCAGACATAGACTTTACCTTCGCCTTTAAATTCTAAGACAATGCCTTCACCGGTTGTTTGGCTATTGACTAATGTGCCAAAAAGACCCGACTTGCCTGTATTCATGCTCAGTTCATATTTGAGATTTGTGTCCCAAGCGACCAAATGACCGT
Source organism: uncultured Sutterella sp. (assembly GCA_902477615.1). Taxonomy (GTDB): domain Bacteria; phylum Pseudomonadota; class Gammaproteobacteria; order Burkholderiales; family Burkholderiaceae_F; genus Aphodousia. Next base: position 17,225 of record CABSHY010000009.1, on the reverse strand, counting down.
TATCGACAAAGAGGGACTGCCCGGAATGAACCTCGAGTTCACGCATGGAACCGAAGCCCGAGATGGCTAATTGTCCCTTGCCTTCAGTGCCCATGACGAAAAAGCCACCGGAGTTACCCAATAAAGAACGACCTACTCCTTGATATTTGGAGGAGAGTTCAACATCTTCGGTACAAGCTAAGAATGCACCGTCAGTAATCATGTACTGCTTTTCACCCACTTCCAAAATACGAATGTCACCGGGGATGTTGGGAGCCAAAAGAATTTTCCCGTTGCCGTCCTCGGCTTCAATGCTTTGTTGGAAGAACGATTCATCATTGAGAATTTTTCTACCAATTGAGCCCAGTAAGCCACCACGAGTTTTACCTTTTAGTTTGAGTGTGCTGTCCATTGCAACCATGGCGTTAGACTCGGCAAGGAGTTTGTCACCTTCTTCTAATTGACATGCCAAGAGCGGATCGACACTGCCGGTAATTTCAAAACGAACCATTGTGAATTTCCTCAAAAAGACACCAATAACAAAATGATAGCGAATTGGGATTCTTTCTCATGGGAAAAACTTGGGGAAAACGATGCAAAAGGTGTCTTTTTGTAAGAAAAACAAGGAGAACTTGTACGATGTTTCGAAAAAAGAGTAAACCTATCAGTTAAAATCTATTTCTTTATGGTCGTGCGAAGAGATTGCGTTATGCATATTCACATTTTAGGAATTTGTGGCACCTTCATGGGGGGTGTTGCACAACTGGCTCGCGCAGCCGGTCATCGCGTCACAGGGTGCGATGCGAACGTGTACCCGCCGATGAGTGATCAGCTCACCAACGCTGGAATTGAATTGATTGAAGGCTATGATGTTGATCAGTTGGCTTTAAAGCCCGATATGTTTGTGATCGGCAACGCTATCTCGCGTGGCAATCCTTTGCTGGAAGCCATTTTGGATGAGGGACTGCCTTATACATCGGGCCCTCAATGGTTAGGTGAACACGTTTTGTCCGGACGTCACGTTTTGGCGGTAGCGGGCACTCATGGTAAGACCACAACATCTTCGCTTTTGACTTGGATTTTGGAGTACGCTGGATTAAACCCCAGTTTCTTAATTGGTGGTGTGCCATCAAACTTTGATCATTCCGCTCGATTGACCGATTCTCGGTACTTTGTTATCGAAGCCGATGAATACGACACGTGTTTTTTTGATAAACGATCGAAGTTTGTACACTATCGACCCAAAACAGCCATCCTCAATAACCTTGAGTATGACCATGCTGACATCTTCCCGAATTTAGAAGCCATTGAAACGCAGTTCCACCACTTAGTGCGAACGATGTCGCACAATGCTTTGGTGGTTGTCAATGATGACGCTGACGCCTTGCACCGTGTGTTAGACAGAGGTCTTTATAGTGGTGTTGCCTACTTCAATTGTGTGAATGGATGGCACCTTGAAAATGATTGCGTTTATTTTAAGGATCAGAGTATCGGTGCCCTTCATATGGCTTTAGCAGGCCATCACAATCAACTCAATGCATTAGCAGCGGTAGTTGCGGCAACGCATGTGGGTATTGATCCTAAACTTTCATTAGAGGCATTAAAGGCTTTTTCTGGAGTCAAACGCCGCATGGAAGTGAAGGGGTGTGAGCGCGGCGTGACGGTCATTGATGATTTTGCCCATCATCCGACTGCCATCACAGAAACATTGGCGGCTTTAAGAGGTCAAATTGGTTCTGATAAGCGCATCATTGCTGTGATTGAACCTCGCAGCAACACGATGAAAATGGGGACGATGAAAGATCGTTTGGCAGACAGTTTGAAGGCAGCCGATGAAGTCGTTTGCTATGCTGCACCCTCTTTGGGTTGGGATGTTGAGGCCGCTCTCAGTTGCTTGGGGCAAAAGGCACATGTTAAGCATGACATCGATGAGGTTGTGAAAACGGTTGTCGATACGGCTCGTCCTGATGATTTTGTTTTGGTGATGAGTAATGGGGGCTTCGGCGGTATTCACGGCAAACTTTTATCTGCGCTAAAGGGTGCCTAATGGTCGTTATTTATTTACACGGATTTCGCTCATCGCCTGAGAGCAAAAAGGGTCAAATTTTAAAAAAGGCCTTCTCATCGAATAATGCTTTTCGAGCGCCCGACTTAAATGTCGGGCCATTTGAAGCCCAAGCGATTATGTTAGATGTTGTGAAAGATTTGGATCCGAAAGAGATTTGTTTGGTGGGGTCGAGTCTAGGCGGTTTTTATGCAACGTGGTTGGCTGAAAAAATCGGCTGTAAGGCAGTGCTTTTGAACCCTGCGACGGAACCTTGGTCTGTGATTAATGACTATTTGGGCATTCAAACGATCAATAATACGAATCGCACGATTGATGTGAAGCCAGAATATGCCGATCAGGCCCGAGAGATGGCCGTTAATGCTACGAATCCTCAACGCTATTTGGTCTTTTTATCAACAGCTGATGAAGTGTTGGACTGGACCAAAGGGCAAGAGAAGTACAGTCATTGTGAACAAATTATTCTGAACGGAAATACTCACGAAATTGAGAATTTCGAGACGTGTTTGCCGGCAATTGAGAACTTTTTGAAAGATTAAAAATGGAACATACCTTTTTTTCGGCTTTGCTGTTGATGTTTTTGATGGCAGACCCTTTGGGCAACATTCCGCTATTTATCGCTTCTTTGCGCCAAGTACCGATTAAGCGTCGTAAGGTGATTATTGTTCGAGAGTGTTGTATTGCCGCTGCGATTTTGTGTGTTTTTGCGTTCGTTGGTAAACCCTTTCTTGATACATTGGGATTAAGTCAAGCCGCTTTGTCCATTGGGGGTGGCCTGGTTGTTTTATTGATGGCCATCCGAATGGTGTTCCCATCAAAGGAAGGTGTTTTCGGTGAGTCTCCGTCGGGTGAACCCTTTATTGTGCCTTTAGCAGTTCCGGCATTAGCTGGCCCATCGACCTTGGCTTCTGTTTTGGTTTTGGTTGGCGGTAATCCCGAACGCATGCTCGAGTGGTTAAGCGTGGTTTTATTAACCATGTTCGCCAGTGCTGTGATTTTAATTTTTGCCGATCGCATTCAACAATTGGTTGGAGAAAGAACGACGGCTGCATTTGAACGTTTAATGGGTTTGATCTTGGCGACCATGGCCGTGCAAATGTTTTTGGGCGGTATTACATCCTTTGTTAAGACGACATTCTAGGGTTATTAACCATGTATATTTTTTTTGAAGAAGACGGTACTTTCAAGGCCGGGACGATCTTGTCCCAAAACGGTAATGCCTATCAAGTTGAATTAACGACCGGTCGTCGCACAAAAGTAAAGGGTGGTCATACTTTCTTTACGTTTGAATCGCCTGTGGCCTCAGAAGTGTTGCCTGCTGCGCAAGCTATTACGGGGGATGTGGATAAGCAATTTTTGTGGGAAGTGGCCCCCGAAGGTGAATTCCAGTTTGAGGTTTTAGCAAAAGAGTATTTTGGCGAAAGTGCTAGCGTTGTTGAACGTGTCGCAACCTTGTTGGTTTTGCATGAAAATCCCGTCTATTTCCATCGCAAAGGCAGAGGCAATTACCGTAAGGCTCCAGAAGATATTTTGAAGGTTGCCTTGGCTGCGTTAGAGAAAAAGCGTTTACAGGAAGAACAAAAGAAGGCCTGGGTTCGTCAAATGGTTGATGAACATATTGTGCCCAAGGAAATTGCCGCACAAGCCATTTCGCTTATTCTCAATCCCGATAAAAACAGCATGCTTTGGAAGGCTTTATCGGATGCGGCAAGCGAAATGCACTTACCGCCTTTGCGTTTATTGATACAGTTGGGAGCTATTCCCACGGCTTATCGTTGGCATGTAGATAGTTTCTATGCACAGTACTTCCCCAAAGGAAAGGGTTTTTCTTCCAATTTGAGCGAACCCGATGAGGCCAGTTGGAATCAATTGCCGTTGGCCAGCGTTGAAGCGTTTTCCATTGACGATTCTTCAACCACTGAGATTGACGATGCAATGAGCGTTGAGCACGTTGATGACAAGCTCTTACGCATTGGGATTCATATTGCGGCTCCGAGTTTAGGTATTGAAAGAGACTCTGACATTGACCAAGTGGCTCGTGCTCGCCTGTCAACGGTGTATGCTCCTGGCATTAAGACGACCATGATGCCCGATACGTGGTTTAAGTCCTTTTCTTTGGATGTGGGTCGTGAGGTTCCCTGTTTGTCGCTTTACGCCTTAGTGGACAAAGAGTCACTTGAAGTCCAAGCAACGGAAACTCACCTTGAACGCATTAGTGTTAAAGAAAACATCCGTTATGACGTTATTGAAGACGAATTCTCTGAAGAAAAACTCTTGGCCGGTACTGTCAATCATAGCTTCTCTCAAGAGATTACGTGGTTATGGAAGTTTGCAAAGAAGTGCTTGGCTGATCGGGAAGTGGTTCGAGGTCGTCCTGAAATCATTGGTCGTCTTGAATGGAGCTTTGATTTGGACGGTGAAGGTGAAAATGCCACCATCCGTTTGAAGTCTCGTCGTCGTGGTTCTCCCTTGGATTTGGCCGTTGGTGAATTAATGATTTTTGCCAACAGTGTCTGGGGTGGTTGGCTCGAAGAAATGGGGGTTGCGGGGATCTATCGCTCTCAAAGCATGGGGCGCGTCAAGATGAGTACGACGCCGGGACCGCATGACGGCATTGGTGTGGCTCAGTACGCATGGTGCACGTCTCCTTTACGTCGTTATGTGGACTTGGTCAATCAACGCCAATTAATCAGTGCAGTTCAAGACACTGAAGCTTGCTATCGTCCCAGTGATACGGATCTCTTTACGATTGTGGCTAATTTCACCACGGTTTATGGTGCTTACTCTGACTTCCAACGCAAGATGGAACGTTTTTGGAGTTTGCGCTGGATTGAGCAAGAAGGCTACAAGACAATTGAAGCAGTTGTCGTTAAGGGTGAGTTGATTCGCATCGAAGGCCTGCCTTTTACTCAACGTATGCCGGGGTTGCCCGAGTTGCCTCGCGGCCAGAAGATTTTGCTTGACGTGTTGGGCGTTGACTACGTCGATGTGTTGCTTGATGCAACACTTCGCGAAGTCTTGAACGAAACGGACGAAGACTCGCTCGAAGATACAGAAGATATGTCAGAGCTTCAAAGCGAGGAAGCGACGCAAGAATCAACGCCAATGGCATGATGTAACATTCTTCGTAAGGCCCTAGTGGTACAATGCTAGGGCCCTAGAGATATCTCCGCGGAAGTTGACTTTTGTGAGAGATGATTTTTTGAACTTTTTTTGTGACGAGGTGCACCGATGCCTATGGACATGCGAGACACCGACAACCGATTGGAGGTGGCATCTTTTGAAGATGCTTCCTTGGCTCGTGAGCCTGAGCTTGCGAGTCGTGCCCTCGCTCGCATTCAGCAATGCATCGATAAAGCGGAAGACCAACGTCGCAAAATCACCGCTACCGGTGCCCTTTCCACGGATCAGGAAAGCATTATTCGTAATGGCCTTTCCGTTCAAGTCAAGGCAGAAATTGCCAAGATCCTAGAACCTCTTCACCCTGCAGACGTCGCCTATATTTTGGAAGCTCTTCCGAACGATGAACGTATGATCGTTTGGGAATTGGTGCAGGCCAATCAAGACGGGGAAGTGTTGGTTGAGGTTAACGAAGGGGTTCGTGAAACGTTGATTGACGCCATGGATCGCGACGAATTGGTCGACGCCATGGAAACGTTGGACACCGACGAAATCGCTGACTTGGTGGAAGACTTACCGCCCGATGTGGTTGCAGAAGTTCAAGAAGGTTTGACAACGAAGGAGCGCGCACAGTTGCGTGCGGCTATGAGTTACCCCGAAGAAAGCGTGGGTGCTCGTATGGACTTCGAAGTGGTTTCCGTTCGTGAGGAGGCTAACCTTGAAACGGTTCTACGTTATTTGCGCAGCTTTGAGGAATTGCCAGAACTCACCGACATGATCTTTGTGATCGACCGTCATCAAAAACTCAAAGGGGTTTTACCGGTTTCTAAGATCATTGTGAGCGATCCAGAACGAACGGTGATTGAGTTGATGCAGACGGACGTTTTGACCTTAAATCCTTTGGATGAGGCCACTGATGCAGCACAGGCTTTCGAACGTTATGACTTGGTGAGTGCTCCAGTGGTGGATGAAACCGGTCGCTTGGTTGGTCGTTTGACGGTTGACGAAGTGATGGACGTGATTCGTGAGTCCAGTGAAGAAGATGCATTGGCTGCCGTTGGTTTGAGCGATGAACAAGACTTGTTCGGTAGCATTTGGCAGACCGCTAAGAGCCGTTGGGTGTGGTTAGGAGTTAACCTTTGCACGGCTTTCTTTGCTTCCCGCGTAATTAACGCATTTGAAGGCACCATCTCTCAGGTTGTGGCTTTGGCTACGCTTTTGCCGATTGTGGCCGGTATGGCCGGCAATACGGGTAACCAAACGCTGACTTTGTTGGTGCGATCCTTGGCCATGGGGCAAGTCAATACGGCCAACAAATTTGATCTCTTTAAGAAAGAATTGTCGGTTGCCATCATTAACGGGATGTTGTGGGGTTTGATTGCCGGTGGTTTAGCTTGGCTTCTTTACGCCGATAGTGCCTATGGCATGAAGTTGGGCTTGGTGATGTTCTTAGCCATGATGCTCAACATTTTCGTTGGTGCATTGGTTGGCTTGATTGTTCCGCTCACGCTTAAAAAATTGGACAGAGACCCGGCGATTGGAAGCTCCGTCCTTCTTACTTTTATCACCGATAGCGGTGGTTTCTTGATTTTCTTAGGCTTGGCAACGTTCTTCTTTTAATGGAAATCGCCACTTTCCCATTGCGCAATACTGAGGGCCGTTAAGCCTGCTGTTTCCGTTCTTAGGACGCGAGGCCCCAATAAGCAAGCATCAAAACCCAATTCCACAGCAAGTGCGATTTCTTCTTCGCTAAAGCCACCTTCTGGGCCCACGGCAAAACAGACCGATTTTAATTGTGTAAAGGTTAATTTCTTTTGAGCGCCAGGAGCCAAAATAACCTTTTGATCGGCTTCAACACTGCGAAGTGCTGTTTCGAGTTTAGGTTGCCATTGGACGCGAGGGAAGAAGCTTCTTCCGCATTGCTCACAGGCCGAGGCGACCGTCTTTTGCCATTGTTCAATGCGTTTTTCTAGGCGCTTTTGATCCAACTTGGTGACCGAACGAGCCGCTGGCGTCACAATGATGTCGGAGACACCAAGCTCAGTTGCTTTTTCTAAAATCCAATCTAATTTTTCTTGACTGACCAACGACTGAATGAGCGTGGTCTGAATAGGGCTTTCCGTTTGACTTTTTTGCACACTGAGGATTTCAGCATCGGTGCGATCACTGAAAAAGTGCAAGATGACATCGGCTTCGTGACCTCGACCGTCAAATAAAACGGCACGATCACCTTCACGCATACGCAAAACACGGGAGGCGTGGTGAGCAGGTTTTTCCGGCAACGTTAACGTTGTTTGCGGTTCAAAGGTGTCATCAACAAAAAAGCGTGGAGCCATAACGAATTCCTCTAAGACTGATGCAAATTGTAGCGAAAGTCTTCTTTGAGAAGATTTTTGATCGAAAATGCCGATGAAAAACACGTCATTTTTGAGAATTTTGCAATTTGTTGAGTTATGTAGTCTTTTGGGCTTGCAAAAAGGCAAAAACGTCCGTCAAATCAAGTAAAATTTAATAGATTGAAGTTACCCGATCAGGGTGCTGTTTGTCTTTTTATTTTTTGGTAGAGAATCTATGTCCTGCTGTGTCACACCTCAATTAATGGCCAACGCTATTCGTGCTTTGGCGATGGATGGCGTTCAAAAGGCGAAGTCGGGTCACCCGGGTATGCCGATGGGGATGGCTGATATTGCCGTCGCTTTGTGGACGCGTCACTTGCATCACAATCCGGCCGATCCGAGTTGGTTGGGTCGCGATCGCTTCATTTTGAGTAACGGACACGGTTCCATGTTGCAATACGCATTGTTGCACTTAACCGGTTACGACTTATCGATTGATGATTTGAAAAATTTCCGTCAATGGCACAGCAAGACGCCGGGTCACCCCGAAGTGGATGTGACGCCGGGCGTTGAAACGACGACGGGTCCCTTGGGTCAAGGTATTGGTAACGCTGTCGGTATGGCTTTGGCCGAAAAGATGTTGGCAGCTGAATTTAACCGTCCCGGTTTAGACGTAGTGAATAACTACACATATTGCTTCTTGGGTGACGGTTGCTTGATGGAAGGCATCAGCCACGAAGTGTGCTCTTTGGCCGGTACGTGGAAATTGAATAAGTTGATCGTGATTTATGACGACAACGGTATTTCCATTGACGGTAAGGTGATCAACTGGTTCTCTGATGAAACGGGTGAACGCTTTAAGTCTTATGGTTGGAATGTGATCGGTCCGGTCGATGGCCACGATATTGACGCCATGGATAAGGCCATTGCTCAAGCTAAGACAAGTGAAGATAAGCCCACGTTAATCATTGCACGCACGGTGATCGGTAAGGGTTCTCCCAACCGTGCCGGTACGAGCAAAGTTCACGGCGAAGCTTTGGGTGATGAAGAATTGAAGCTGACTCGCGAAGCTTTGGGTTGGAAGTGGGATCCGTTCGTTATTCCGCAAGAAATCTATGACGCAATGGATGCTCGCAAGGCCGGTGCTCAATGGCAAGCCGATCATGAAGCCAAAATGGCTAAGTACAAGGAAGCCTTCCCGCAAGAATACGCTGAACTCAAGCGTCGTTTGGCCGGTGACTTGCCCGCTGACTTTGAAGCCGTGATGCAAAATGCCATCGCCACCGCTGCCCAAGCTCAAGAAACGGTTGCTACGCGTAAGGCTAGCCAAAAGGCTTTGAATGCTTTTGCACCGTCCGTGCCGGAATTGTTGGGTGGTTCCGCTGACTTGACGGGTTCGAACTTGACGAATTGGATGGGCGTTGAAGCCATGCGTCCGGATACCTATTTGGGTCGCCACGTGAACTATGGCGTTCGCGAATTCGGCATGTCTGCTATTCAAAATGGTGTTGTGCTCTACGGTGGTTTCATCCCGTTTAGCGCCACGTTCTTGACGTTCTCTGACTACAGCCGCAATGCGATTCGTATGGCCGCATTGATGAAGTTGCGCTCTATCTTTGTCTTCACGCACGACTCTATCGGTTTGGGAGAAGACGGCCCGACGCACCAATCCATCGAACACATCCCGAGCTTACGCTTGATTCCGAATTTGAACGTTTGGCGCCCGTGCGATACGGTTGAAGCTTTGGTCGCTTGGCAAAGCGCTCTTGAATCTCGTCAAACGCCGTCTATCATTATCGGCTCTCGTCAAAACATTGAATTCACGGCTCGTGATGCTGCTTGCGTGACTAAGCAAGCTCAAGAAGCGGTGAAGGCCGGTGCCTACGTGTTACTTGAATCCGGCAAGGGTGTCGATCAAGTCGAATGCGTGCTTTTGGCAACGGGCTCTGAAGTGCCGTTGGCTGTGAAGGCTCGCGCTCGTTTGGAAGAAATGGGTATCGGTACGCGTGTTGTGTCCATGCCCTGCGTTGACTTATTTGATAAGTTGCCGCAAGAACAACAAGATAAACTCTTAACCAAGGCTCCGAAGGTGGCTATTGAAGCCAGCGTGACGGGCTTGTGGTACAAGTATGTTAAGTGTGGTGCTGTGATTGGTATCGATACGTTCGGTGAATCTGCACCTGCTAACGTGCTTTGGGAAAAGTTTGGTTTCACTGTGGATCGTGTGGTTGAAGCCGCCCACAACTTAATTCAACGTTAATCCTTTAAAGGGGAATTTTGACATGACCATTAAGGTTGCTATTACTGGTTTTGGCCGTATCGGTCGTAACGTCTTGCGTGCCCATTACGAATTCGGCAAGAAGCACGATATCGAAATCGTTGCTATCAATGCCATGGGTGATCTCAAGACCAATGCTCACTTGTTGAAGTATGACACCGTTCACGGTCGTTTCAACTCTGACGTTCAAATCGAAGAAGTTTCCGAAACGGAAAAGTATTTGATTGTTGACGGTGACCGTATGCGCGTTTTGTGCGACCGTAACCCGCTCAACCTCCCCTGGAAGGAATTGGGTGTTGACATCGTTTTGGAATGCACGGGTGCTTTCCGTACGAAGGAAAAGTGCTTGATGCACTTGGAAGCTGGTGCCAAGAAGGTGTTGATCTCTGCTCCGGGTAAGGGCGTTGACGCTACGGTTGTCTATGGTGTTAACCAAGACGTTTTAACTCCCGACATGACGGTTGTCTCCAACGCTTCTTGCACGACGAACGCTTTGGCTCCGGTTGTGAACGCTTTGCACAAGTCCTTGGGTGTTGAACGCGGTTTGATGACCACGATTCACGCTTACACGAACGACCAAACGTTGACGGACGTTTATCACAAGGATTTGCGTCGCGCTCGCGCTGCTACGCACTCCATGATCCCGACCAAGACCGGTGCTGCCGCTGCTGTCGGTTTGGTGTTGCCGGACTTAAATGGTAAGTTGGACGGTTTTGCTGTTCGCGTGCCGACCATCAACGTTTCTTTCGTTGACTTGACGTTTGAAGCCAAGCGTGACACGACGGTTGAAGAAGTTAACGCCATTATGAAGGCAGCTGCTGAATTGCCGGAAAACCAAGGTATCTTGGGTTACAACGATTTGCCGTTAGTTTCTATCGACTTTAACCATGACGAACACTCTTCCGTGTTCGATGCTACGTTGACGAAGGTCTCCGGTACGCGCATGGTCAAGGTTACGGCTTGGTATGACAACGAATGGGGCTTCTCTTGCCGTATGTTGGATACCATGAGCGCCATGATGAACGCTTAATTTCTCTTCTTTAAAAGAGATAACAAGGGAGGTCCATTATGGGCCTCTTTTGTTTGCATTTGGTAAGTAAAACTATGCAGAAAAAAGCCAAACTTAGTACTTTTGGGTAGTCTCTAAGTATCGTATTTGTTTGAGAATTTTGGCACTATTAACATTACAAAATTCATGTTGCTCTTCTTTATTTTTTCTTTACCCTCATCGCATTGCGTTGGGGGTTTTCTTTTGGCAATTCTCTACAAAATAGAAAAGCCTGAAACTTTTGTGAGTTTCAGGCTCGTCTTGCATCACTGTCGTCAATTATAGGAATTGTGCAGCGATGACCCCTGCTAACATCAAAGGAATGTTATAGACCAAGAACGTAGGCACACACGTATCCATAATGTGGCTGTGTTGTCCGTCGGCATTTAAGCCGCTTGTTGGGCCAAGGGTACTGTCGGAAGCGGGGGAACCAGCGTCACCCAAAGCTCCTGCCGCCGTGAGCAATAAGATTGTGGCCGGAGCAGAAAAACCAACAGCAGCACAAAGCGGAACGTAAATAACGGCCAAAATTGGAACCGTACCGAAAGAGGTACCAATCCCCATCGTAACGACGAGACCGATAACGTTAATCACAATAGCGGCCAACCATTTATTTTGACCGATGTAAGGAACAACGCTTTCAATGAGCGTCGGAACCGCGCCGGTTTCCTTTAAGATGCCTGCGTAGCCACCGGCAATTAACATGACGAAGGCGATGAAACCCATCATGGAGATGCCACTTGCTACTTGCTTGTCGACTTCATTAAAGCGGAAGGCACGACCGGCTAACATAATGGTTAAACCCATCAAGGCAGCCAAAGGAAGCGATTCCAATACGATCTGAACGGCCACAGCCAAAACAATGGCGAGCAAAGTCATCCAGTGTTTGAAACTAAACTTCGTTTCAACATTATCCATGTCTTCCGTTCCCATAACGGGGAGGTCTTGGTATTGGCGAGGTTTGCGATAAAAGACAAAGACGGCCAATAACAAAGCGGCAAACATAGAAAGCCCCAAGATCCAAGCAACAGAGGCAACATCGTCAACGGTGGTTGCCATGCCGCTTGAAGTCATTGAATCGGCCACAATGCCTTGGAAGATTAAACCAAAACCGATCGGTAAAGAAATATAGGGAGCCGTTAAGCCAAAGCCTAAAGCACACGCCACAGCACGACGGTCAAGTTGCATCTTGTTCATTAAGACAAGCAACGGCGGAATCAACAGCGGAATAAATGCAATGTGAACCGGAACAACGTTTTGAGATAAACACGCAATAAAAGCGATCGTCAAACAAAAAACGATGGGACGTTCGCCCATGTGATGACTCAACCACTTCACAAGCATTTGCATCAGACCCGTGCGGGCAATGGCAATTGCAAAAGTTCCTAAAAGGATATAAGCAAGAGCGGTAGTGGCATTCGCACTAAAACCATTGGCTAAAAGCTCCATGGTTTTTGAGATGGTCAAACCGCCGCAAAGGCCGGCTGTGATGGCTGCGATGATCAAAGACAATAAAACATTGAGTTTGAACAGACACAGTGCACACAACACAATGACCGAAACAATAATAGGATTAAGGAGGATATCCATTTTTTATCTCTTTTAAAGTAGATGTCGAGGGATGAATCTACGTTATCACTGCAAAGAGAGTGTGAATAGAGACGTAATACCTAGATAAGAGGAAATTGATGAAGCATATAAGCAAAAAGGCCGACATTGTGAATGTCAGCCTTTAAGCTTAAAAATCAAAAAAGGTTACTTGACGGCGTTTAACTCTTCGACCATCTTGGCAAAGAGCTCAAGGCCTTCAGGCAAGCTTTCCGTGTCTTGGATGCAGAAGTCGCCGCGGTGATGGCCGTGGTGGTTGCAGCCATAGTAGAAGAACATGGCCTTACCACCGTGAGATTGAACTTTTTGCATCAACAAAGAGCAGTCTTCACTACCGGGGCAGCCGTGGATATCGAAAACACGCTTAACCGTGGGCATGCCCTTTGCAATCTTTTCAAAAGCATCGCAAAGTTCTTTATCGCTCACAATATTCGTGGCTTGACCGACGATGTCAATTTTGTGTTGTACGCCGTAGCTTTCTGCTGCACCGCGAATCATGCGCTCGGCCGTCTCTTGCATATAAGCGTTAATTTCGTTGGTAGAACCACGAACTTCCAATTCCATTGAGGCGTGAACAGGAACCACATTGCGACCTTCACCGGCGCGAATCGTACCGACATTTACGCTGGTTTCACCATCGCCGTGACGGGCAATCCCCATGATTTGCATAGCGGCCGTGCAAGCAGCCATCAAAGCATTGCGACCGGCGTGAGCGGAGGAGCCTGCGTGAGCAGGAACACCAAGGAAGGAGCAATTCAATTTCGTGGTGGATAAGAAACCCTCACGAATAATGGCAATTTCGTGCAACTTGGCAGCAACACCGACGGAACCGCCGACAAGATAATCGACATCGTCAAGGTTCGTGGAGTGAGCAATGCCACTGGCCCCCTTCGTGCCTTCTTCAGCCGGTTGGAACAGAATCTTGATCGTGCCACAGAGTTGGTCAGCATTGTCATGGATCCAATGAGCCATAGCAAGACCCATTGCAGCGTGAGCATCGTGACCGCAGGCGTGCATTAAGCCTTCGTTGTGACTTGTGAAACCTTCCTTCGTGGCTTCGTTTTCTTCGCCCATGAACTCTTCAACATTCACACAGTCAATGTCAAAACGAAGAGCCGTGACGGGGCCCGGACGACCTGTTTCCCAAATGGCCAAGCAACCTGTAAAACCATCGAGTTCTTTCATCAAAGCCGGATCCATACCATCAGCCAAAGCTTTGGCTTTTGCTTTTTCAATGACGGATTCAATGCGACCTAATGCAAATTCAGGATTAAAGAGCGCTTTACCAACCACCGTTGTAAAACCCAATTCACGAACGCGTTTGACGATCGTTTGTGTCGTTAAAAATTCCGTCCAGGCGATTTCCGGATTTTTGTGGAATTCACGACGGGTTTTGATCATTTCAGGAATGTAAGCAGCAACGGATAACATTTTGGATTCGCTCCTTATTTAAAAAGTATGGCTGAATATCAAGCCATTAACCCAATAATTCTATGACGACAAACAAAAAGAAAGCTCCTGACTTTCCCCAAGTCAGAAGCTTCTTTTGTGTAAAGATTAAGCGTACTTTTGAATTACATCACGCATTCTCTTTAAACCCTTTTTGACCGTTTCCATGTCGGGGCCGTAAGAGAGTCGAACCCAATGGCGGTAAGGTTCTTCTGCCGGACGAACGCGGTAGGGGCGAACATCAAAGAAGTGACCAGGAACCGTCATAACTTTTTCTTCTAAGCAAGCAAAGAAGAAATCATCGGCGTCATTAATCGGGGCCGGTAATTTTTCAATATTGGCCCAAATGTAAAACGTACCGTTCGGGGCTTGGGCTGGTTCAATGCCCATGTCTTTGAGCTCTTTGAGCATGTAGTCGCGTTTCTTTGCAAACTCAATACGTAAAGCCTTGGTTGTTGTGGCGACACGCTCGGGTTTTAAAGCTTCCAATGCAGCGCGTTGCGTGAGCATTGATGGGCCACCGTCTACGGCGCTTGCTGCACGATTCATTTGTTCAATGATGTGCTTGGGACCCACGGCCCAGCCGGCACGCCAACCTGGATAACGGTAGCTCTTTGTTAAACCGTCAAAAACAACAACAGGGTCATTTTCGACATCTTCGACAAATTCCAAAGCGGACACGGGGCCTTGTGCGGGCGTGCCGTCATCGTTATAGATGAAATGTGAATAGAACTCGTCGCAACCTAAGAGGCAATTTTCTGTCCGTGCAATTTCCACGTAGCGCTTGAGCGTTTCGCCTTGAATCACTTCACCGGTGGGGTTACAAGGATTGGAGAAAACAAAACAATTCACGCGTTCTTGATGGATGATGTTAGCAAGTTCTTGGGCCGGAATTCGGAAAGCGTTTTCAGGCTTTGTGTAAATGGGCAAAAGCATGCAACGGTTGCGAAGGCCGTAGAGGTAGTCTTCGTATGCCGTGTAGTCAGGATTTTTATAAGCGATTCGACAGCCGTCAGCCAAGATGGTGTAAAGGCGAGTCAAAGAGAGTCGGCCACCTGCAGCAAAACTGATATTGTCAGCCGTGTAGGGCATTTTGCCTTGACGGTATTGACGATTGATCATATCAGCGATGGCTTGGCGAACTTCAAGTGAGCCACCCACGGGGCCATAGGCATGATCTTGGGGTTCTAAATCAATGTGGTTAATGCGAGGGCAGTCACCTTGCATTTCGCCAACCTCGGGTTGACCTTGACCGAGATTACACCAATCGGGATCTCCGTTGGTAAAGCCTCTGAGGCTGGCTTGGTGAACAACCCAAATGACCCCCATGTAGGGGACTTCTCGAACCATAGGGAATTGATTGTTGGTCATAATATGTCCTACAAAAGTATTGTTAACTTTGATTTTCGGTCAGAGGTATGGGTTTTCGACTTTCTGATCGCAAAACAAAGAGTAATCCAAACAAAATAGCAAAAAGTCCTAGGCAAGCGCCTATAGAAATCGGTTCGTGTACGACAACGATCGCTAAGAAAAACGCCATCACAGGCTCTAATAATCCCAAGGCAACGGCCGTCGAGACATTAATCATTTTGAGAGCTGTGGAGTAAAGCAAATAGGCAATCCCAGTGACCACAAGGCCAAGATAAGCAACGATAAAAATATCTTTCCAATAAAAAACAGGGATGCCCGTTGTGCACCAAGCAACAGGGACTGCGATTAACGCAGCAATCAAGAAAATATGAGCAGAGGCTTGAAGCGGTGTGGCGTCTTTGACGAGTGTTTTAGCAGTGACTGAATAAAGAGAATAACAGAAACCCGCTCCTACACAAATAGCCAAACCGAAGGCATTGAATTCAATTGCTTGGGCTTGTGAGATCGCCATTAGTCCACCGCCACTCACAGCAATCCCAATGCCTAAGAACCAACTTTTGAATGGCACTTTTTTATTAATAAGATATTCTAAAAGACCCGCCCAAAGGGGTGCAGAACCGATGGTGGTGCAAGAACCGAGAGCAACGCCCGCTTCTTTAATACCGGAGAAAAACAAGAGGTTAAAAAACGCCATGCTCAAACCGGCAACGATAACTTTGAGGTAGTAACTCTTTGTCGGTTTGTCTGTTGCAGTTTTTGCCCACGCACGTTGTCGCCAAGCCAAAAGCGGAAAAAGAAAAATACAGGCAAAAAGAACACGAAAAGCCCCCACCCAAAGTGTGCTTAAGCCTCCGGGTGTGATGAAACTTTGTGCAGTACCCGCCGTGCCCCACAAGGAAGCTGCAATGGCTGCTAATGCAATGCCAATGACGGGTTTTGAAACAGAATGGTTGGTCGACATGTCCGCTCTCAATATCATTCGATTATATCAATTGAGGTCACCGAAATTGGAGGAAAAGCTCTGGACTGAAAGATATTTTCTAGGCCTTTGAAAGGCAAGGTAAAATTAAGCATCTTTCTTCTGGAGTTTAAAAAATTGATTAGTGCACTTATTTGTCTTGTGGCGCTCGGTCTCGCAGGTTGGGCCATTGCCAAAAATTACGATGCCAAGGTGGTGTTGTTTGCGGTTGGTTTGACGCTGATGTTCTGTGCGGTCATTATGGGGTATCCCGTGGTGAGTGCAAAGGCAGCTTCCGGTTTGGCTTGGGTTGATCCCTTCAAAGCCGTTAAGGATTTATTTATCCGTCAGTACTCCAACGCCGGTTTGATCATCTTGACGTTGTTTGGCTTTGCCGCCTACATGTCTCACATTGGTGCCAATGACATGGTGATTCGTGTTTTAAGTAAACCCTTGGAACGCATTCGCTCTCCCTATGTGTTGGTTCCTTTGGTTTTCTGGCTCGGAACCATTTTGTCCATCATTATTCCGAGTGCTTCGTCTTTGGCCGTGATTTTGATGGCAACGCTCTATCCTGTTTTACGTGCTGCCAAGATGAGTGCTTTAACGGCAGCCGGTGTTATCGCTACGACGGCAACGATTGTGCCGACGCCTCTGGGTGGGGATAACGTGGTAGCTGCTCGAGTCTTGGGTTTTGAGCACGTCGTTGACTACGTTTTTTATCACCACGCACCGATCACGATTCCTGCCTTGATTATCATGGGGGTTGTGCATTATTTCTGGCAAAAGTACATGGATAAGAAAGAAGGTGACAGCGTTCAGGCCGAGTTTGATGAAAGTAAACTTGCTCAAAAAACGTTGGATGCTCCGACTTACTATGCGCTTTTCCCGATTCTGCCTTTGATTTTGACAATTTTCTTCTGGGCATTTTTCAAGTCCGTCAAGGTGGGCTTGGTTGAAATCACGTTGTTCTCCTTTGCTTTGGCGTTTGTATGCGAACTGATCCGCAAGGG
>CABSHY010000008.1 GCA_902477615.1 uncultured Sutterella sp. | reverse complement strand
CACGCCAACCCCTGCGGGATCGCCGTGGGTGCCGATAGCGCCGAAGCTTACGCCAAGGCCTTTAAGACGGACTCTAAGAGCGCCTTTGGTGGCATTTTAGCCTTCAACACGCCGGTGACGGGTGCTTGTGCTGAAATGATTTCCAAGCAATTTGCCGAAGTGATCATGGCCCCGGCTTTTGACGCTGCCGCTTTGGAAATTTTGGAAAAGAAACCCAATCTTCGTTTGTTGACGATTGACATGGGCACGGACGCTAACGACTTTGACTTCAAGCGTGTGGGCGGTGGCCTTTTGGTTCAAACGCCTGACTTGCAAGTGGTCACGGCTGATCAACTTCGCGTTGTGACGCAAAAGCAACCGACGGCCCAAGAATTAAAGGACATGCTCTTTGCTTGGAAGGTCGCGAAGTTTGTGAAGTCCAATACGATCGTTTTTGCCAAGGACGGCATGACGATGGGCGTGGGCGCCGGCCAAATGAGCCGTGTGGACTCTGCTCGTATTGCTTCGATTAAGGCTGAAGAAGCCGGCCTTTGCTTAAAGGGCACGGCCGTTGCAAGCGACGCCTTCTTCCCGTTCCGTGACGGTTTAGACGTGGTGATTGACGCCGGCGCTACCTGCGTTATTCAACCGGGCGGTTCCGTTCGCGATGACGAAGTGATTGCTGCTGCGAACGAACGCGGTATCACGATGGTCTTTACGGGTGAACGTCACTTCCGTCACTAATCGTTCTTAAAACGAGACAAAATTTGTCTTTGTTTCGTTACTAAAAGAAAAAAGAGGCGCTTCGAAACAGTTCGACGCCTCTTTTCCTTTACAATCGATATTTGGTATTTGTGGCTTGATTTAAGGCTTATTTGTCATGCAAGTTAATCGTCGAATGTTTATGGCTACAGGGGTGGCCGCTACCGGTGCGGTAGCGGTGCCGGCTTGGGCTCAACTTCGCATTGAAATTACGGGGGTGGGTGCCAATCAGTTTCCGATTGCCATCCCTCAATTTCAAGGAACCCATAACTCACCGGTGGATATCGCCTCGGTTATCACCGCTGACCTTGAACGAAGCGGCGCCTTCCGTGCCATCAAGGTCATGGGCGAAATCCCTGCGGAAGATTTAAAAAAGCCTCGTGGACCTTTCTGGCAAACCATGGGGGCAAACGCTTTGGTCGTTGGGACGATTGAGGCGATTACCGAGACGCGTTTTGCAACGACTTTGAGCCTTTTTGATACGGTTAAGGGCACGGTGCTCACCGAAAAGCGCTATGTCGTGGATAAAGGCGACTTGCGTTTGACGGCTCACCAAATGGCCGATGACATCTATGAAAAAATCACGGGTGAATCGGGCATCTTTGCTTCTCGCTTGGCTTATGTGTTGCAAACAGGGCCGAAAGCCTATGAGTTGATCGTGTCTGACTCTGACGGTGAAAATCCGAAGACCGCCTTAAAGAGCAGTCAATCCATTATTTCGCCCATGTGGTCGCCCAACGGTGCGCTTTTAACCTACGTTTCCTTTGAAGCCAATAAGCCCGTGATTTATTTGCACGATGTGCGCTCGGGTGAACGTCGTTTGATTGCAAGCTTTAAGGGTAATAATTCAGCCCCGGCGTTTAGTCCTGATGGCAAGACCATGGCCGTGGCACTGTCGATGGGTGGCGGTACGCACATCTATTTGATGAGTACCAACGGCACCAATGTGCGCAAGTTCACGTTCAGTCAAGGCATTGACACGGAACCCGTGTTTAGCCATGACGGACGCTATGTGTACTTTACGTCTGACCGCGGTGGCAGTCCCCAAATTTATCGTCAAGCGGTCGATAGCCGCTTGGCTCAGCGTGTCACGTACAATTGCGAGTACGCTATCAGTCCGGCGATCAGTCCCAAGGGCGATCGCTTGGCCTTTATTTCTCGTATGGCGGGAGCTTTCCGCGTCACGCTTTTGGATCTCAACACGATGGCTCAAACCGTGTTAACCGATACGGTGCGTGACGAGTCGCCCACCTTTGCGCCCAACGGCAAGGTGCTTGTTTACGCTACAGAAGAGCGTGGCGTAGGCGTCTTGGCTACGGTCAGTTTGGACGGTCGAGTACGTACTCGTTTGACGGGACGTCGAGGCGATATTCGCGAGCCGACCTGGGGCCCGTTATTGAACAAGATTTAATAATTTTGACTATTTAGGAGTCTAAAAAATGCAAGTTAAGACCAAGATTTTATTCGTGAGCATGGCCATGGCTGCCGGCTTGTTGACGGGTTGCTCCTCTGTGGATTTGAACCCGAATTCTGCTGAAGACATCGCCATGATGGGCGATCCGGCCACGAACCCCGATCACCCCTTGAATCAACAAAGCATTTACTTTGCTTTCGATAGCTACTCTGTCGGTGCTGATTCTCAAGACAAGATGCAAGCTCATGCCCGTTATTTGACGACGCACCCGAACGCTAAGGTTGTCTTGGAAGGTAACACCGACGCCCGTGGCGGTCGCGAATACAACTTGGCTTTGGGTCAAAAGCGCAGCGAAAGCGTTAAGGACCGCTTGCAATTGTTGGGCGTGCCCGCTGACCGCATGGAAAGCGTGAGCTTCGGTAAGGAAAAGCCCCGTGCTTTGGGTCATGACGAAGAGTCTTACCAAGAAAACCGTCGCGTCGACATCAAGTACTTGGCTCAATAATTTATTAAAAAGTCAATGGCAAGGAGGGTTCGATGCGCATCGGCCCTTCTTTGCTTTTAAAAAAGGATATAAGCATGCGACAAACGCTTTTGAGCATTGCCATTGTGTTGACGGGCTTAGTCGCCAGTAACGCATGGGCTTTCGCTGACGATGATGCTCGCAAGGCCATTTTAGAGTTGCGTCAGCAATTGGCAGCTTCTCAAGAAGCCCAAATGGGGATGATTTCCCAATTGGAGCAGTTGCGCTCACAAAACCAACAATTAATGGGCGACATCGAAGAGTTGCACCGAAAGGTTGAAACGATGGACAAGCGCTTGATTGAAATTGAGCCTGCCCGCGTTGAATTGGATGGTAAGGTCATTACGGTGAAGCCTGCTGAACGTCGTGACTTTGATGAAGCCGTTCAAAAGTTCCGTGATCGTGACTTTAAGGGCTGTATCGCTGCGATGGATGCCTTTAAGAAAGCGTGGCCGTCGTCGGCTTATTTAGCCAACGTTGATTATTGGCGCGCCAGCTCTTACTACGCATTAAATAATTTTGATGCAACGGCAAAGATTACGGCCAATATGATTCGCAAGTTCCCAAGATCGCCGAAGGTGGCTGATGCTTATTTGCTTAAGGCCTCCGCAGAACTTTCTGACGGTAAGATGGATGCTGCTAAGGCAAGCCTTAATCAAATCGTTAAACGCTTCCCCAAGAGCGATCAGGCAAAGACCGCTCGTGAACGTTTAAAGCAAATTGCTGCAATAAAATAATGCCTTGCGAAGACTGCCAAGATTGGTTTCCTTAGATTGAAAAAGGAATCGTTTTGGCAGTTTTCTTTTTTTGTTTACAAAAACGAGCAAAATTCCGGTTGGTACGATAATTTTCAGGCCAGCTATAGAGAATTTCGCTAAAATCAATAGCTGTACATTAAAGAGGCTCTGCCTCGGTTCAATTTCCTACTTTCTTAAGAGAATTTCAAATGACTTGCTCTACACTCGGCCATAAGTTTTTACGCTCACCGCTTTTGAATCGCGGTTCGGCATTCACCGAAGAGGAGCGCTGCCAAAGCGGCCTCCGCGGTTTGTTGCCGGCACGAGTTGAAACATTGGAAGAGCAAGCGAAGCGTGCCATTACGGTCATGCGTCGCTTCCCCACGGGATTGCAACGTTACATCTATTTGGATGCCTTGCACAACACGAACGAAACGCTCTTTTTCAAGGTGGTCTCTGACTACATTGAAGAAGTGATGCCGATCATCTACACGCCGACCGTTGGTGAAGCTTGCCAAGAGTTCAGCCACATCTTCATGCAAACGCGTGGTCTTTATGTCACGATCAATGACAAGGGCCGTGTTGCTCAGTTGTTGGATAACGTGGCTCAAGACGACGTCGAAGTGATCGTGGTCACGGACGGCCAACGTATTTTGGGTTTGGGTGACCAAGGCGTCAATGGCATGGGCATTCCTATCGGTAAGTTGGCCCTTTACACGGCCTGCGCCGGTGTGGCTCCGGAAAAGACGTTGCCGGTGACGATTGACGTGGGTACCAATAATCCCACGTACTTGGCTGATCCGATGTATCTCGGTCTTCGCCATGAACGTATCTGTGGCGCCGCTTATGACGAGTTGATTGACGAATTCATGGATGCCGTGCGCAAGCGCTGGCCCAACGTTTTGGTTCAATTTGAAGACTTCGGTAACGCTAACGCTTTCCGTTTGTTGGATCGTTGGAAAGATAAGAGCTTGTGCTTTAACGATGACATTCAAGGCACGGCTTGCGTGGCTTTGACGGGCTTTTACTCTGCCATGCGTGTGACGGGTGGCAAGCTCGCCGATCAACGCGTTTTGTTCTTGGGTGCCGGCGAAGCCGCCACGGGTATTGCCAATTTGATCGCAGCAGCTATTGCTGATGAAACGGGTATGCCGATGGAAGAAGCTCGTAAGCGCTGCTTCCTCTTTGACTCCAAGGGTTTGGTGGAATCCACCCGCACGGGGCTAACCTCTCATAAGAAGGACTTCGCTCACGATGCACAACCCGCAACGAGCTTCTTGCAAGCTGTTCAACAATTGCGCCCGACCGCCATCGTTGGTGTGGCCGCATTGCCTAACGCCTTTGACTCTATGGTCATTGGTGAAATGAGCGCCATTAACGAGCGTCCCATTATCTTTGCTTTGTCTAACCCGACTTCGAACGCTGAATGCACGGCAGAGATGGCTTACCAATTCTCTGACGGTCGTGCTTTGTTTGCTTCTGGTTCTCCCTTCGATACGGTTCAATACAAGGGCAAGACCTTTGTGCCGCGTCAAGGCAACAACTCCTATGTGTTCCCGGCTTTGGGTCGCGCTGCTACCTTTGTTAAGGCAAAGACCATGCCCACGGGGATGTTCTTGGCTGCCTCTCGTAAGTTAGCGGAGTTGGTGACGCAAGAAGATTTGGATAACGGCAGTTTGTACCCGTCCTTGACGGAAATTCGTCCGATTTCTGAAGCAGTTTCTGTGGCCGTGGCTCAATGGGCTTACGACAACGGTTTGGCAACGGCTGAAAAACCAGAAGATTTGGATGCAGCTGTGAAGGCCAGCATGTACACGCCTCACTACTAATTCTTTGTTTTAAGCAAGGAATGAAACTTGAGGCGGCACAGACCGCCTCAAGCTCGTTTTAGAGATCATCTGTGAAAGAAAATAATCCTTTAATCGACGTTGAGCCGTCATTGATTCCTGATATGACGCCCTCTTTTGATGACGTGGCCGTTGTGGCTCGTTTGAAAGGGGAAGCGTTGCTCACGTTTCCTGAGGATCTTTATATTCCGCCGGATGCTCTAAAGCTTTTTTTAGAGTCTTTTGAAGGGCCTTTTGACCTTTTACTCTACCTTATTCGTAAGCAACGCTTAGACCTCACGGAAATTTCGGTTGCAGCGGTCACTGATCAATACATGCAGTACGTGGAACAAATCCGTGTGCATAACATGGAGTTAGCGAGTGACTACCTTGTGATGGCGGCAGACTTGATGATGATTAAAAGTCGCCTGCTTTTACCGGTTGCACCGAGCGAAGACGGGGAAGAGGAAGAAGATCCAACGGCACGTATTTTGCGAGAAGTCGCAGAGTACGAAAAGATTCAGGTGGCTGCGCAGCTATTGAATGCCTTGCCGACCGTGGGAGATGGTTTCTGGCGTGGCTACATTGGGCAACCGCCCGAAGAAGAGGCGCCGTTACCCGAGGTGTTGCCGCAAGAGTTGGCCCGTGTGTGGATGAGCGTGATGAAAAACGCCAATCTGAAGATTAACCATACTGTGGCACGACAAGAACTCTCGATTCACGAATTCATGTCGGTGGTGATTCGTGAAGTGGAAAATGCACCTTTTGTGAGTTTTGACGATTTAGTGCAAAAGCAGACGACGATGCAAGCTAAAGTGGTGAGTTTTTTAGCGATTTTGGAACTTTCTCGTGAAGGTCTAATTAGCATTACTCAGGCAGCGCCCTACGCACCAATATATTGTTGCAAAAAGAAGGGCGCACAAGGCTCATTTTCTTTTTAAAATACGTTCTAAATTGTGTCCGTTGACACAAATATTTATTTTTACGTTTGAACAAAGGAACTTTTCATTATGGAATGGTTGACTGAGATTATCACGACGATGCATTGGGGCGCCGTAGCTCAGATCATCATGATTGATATTTTGTTGGGTGGTGATAATGCCGTGGTGATTGCTTTGGCATGTCGTAATTTGCCGCCGCAACAACGCCGTCAAGGTATTTTCTGGGGCGTGTTTGGGGCTATCGCTTTGCGCGTTGTGCTCATTACCTGCGCCGTCTACCTGTTAAGTTTGCCGATGCTCAAATTTGTGGCCGGTCTCTTGTTGATTTGGATCGGTGTCAAGCTTTTGGTTCCGCACGATGAGGATGAAAAGCACATCGAAGGCAGTACGCGTCTTTTGGCTGCCATTAAGACGATTATCGTGGCTGATTTGGTGATGAGTATCGACAACGTGATTGGTATTGCCGGTGCTGCGCAAGCCGCTCATGCTGACCATCAAACGGCCTTGATTATCTTCGGTCTCGTGGTGAGCGTGCCCTTCATTGTGTTCGGTAGCCAAGTGATTTTGAAGCTCTTTGATCGCTTCCCGATCATCATCACCTTGGGTGGTGCACTCTTGGGTTGGATCGGTGGCGGTTTGTTGGCAAGTGATATCTTCATTGCTGACTACCTCCCGCAAACGCCGGTTGTTCACTACGGTGCCGCTGCTATCGGTGCTGTCGCTGTGGTTGCTCTTGCTCAGCTCGTTATGGCTCGCCGCAAGAAAGGCTCGATTGACGTTTCTAAGAGCGAATAACATCCTTAGTCACCAATGATTTTGGTGACGTAAAAGTGGGATATCACGAGTCAAATTTTGACAACGTGATGTCCCATTTTTTTGGCTTCTCAGAAACATGTGAGGAGAAGTATCAGTTAGCCTTTTTCAAGACAATACGGTCTATAGTGGATGAGT
This sequence comes from uncultured Sutterella sp., assembly GCA_902477615.1. Lineage (GTDB taxonomy): Bacteria > Pseudomonadota > Gammaproteobacteria > Burkholderiales > Burkholderiaceae_F > Aphodousia. The sequence continues at coordinate 11,664 of CABSHY010000008.1, read as the reverse complement.
GTTTTTCAGAATTTTTGATAGTCAGGAGTTTTTCAATGTCAGAATTTTTTCAAAAGTGTTTCCAGTATTCCGTGCTTTTCGGTTTGGTGTTAGGCGCCTCGGCGCAAGCCTGTACCGGTATTGCTTTGTCCTCTGAAGATAAAGCCCAGATTGTGGCTCGAACGATTGAGTGGGGCGACAGCAAACTCAATAGCCAACTCGTCATCTCTCCTCGCGGGCGTATGGTGCAAACGCATACGGCGCACGGCCAAGGCATGAAGTATTCAAATTCGTTGGGCTTTGTCGGTGTGTCGATTGAAGAAGAAACGTTTGTTGTCGAAGGAATTAACGAAAAGGGGCTTTCAGCGGGTTTATTCTTCTTTCCAGGCTATGGCGAGTATCCCGCTTACCAAGCCAAGAGTCGCGCTCAGACGCTCTCAGATATGCAGTTTGTCGGTTGGCTGTTAGGAAATTTCGATTCCATCGATGCCGTTAAACGAGGCATTAAATCCGTGCGTTTGGCAGCCCTTATTCCTGAGGCCGGAACGGTGCATTACCGTGTCGCCGATAAAAGTGGTCGGCAGATTGTGATTGAATCCATCGATGGGAAAATCAAGATTTTTGATAATCCCATTGGCGTTCTGACCAATTCGCCGGACTTTCCGTGGCACTTAAAAAATCTCAACAACTTTTTAAACCTCAAAACTGGGAAAGCGGAATCAGTCGACTGGAGTGGTGTCAAACTGAGTCAATTTGGCATGGGCGCCGGCATGCTGGGGATTCCTGGAGACATTACGCCACCTGCTCGCTTTGTTCGAGCGGCTTACATGCAAAGCACGGCGCCAAAATTGGCAAAAGCTAAGGACGCTGTTCTCTATAGTTTCACGATCTTAAATAGCTTCGAAATCCCGATTGGGTTGGAATTAAAAAATTCTGATGAAAAGACGGATTTGATCAGTGCGACACAGTGGACAAGTGCCATAGATATGACCAATGGCGTTTTCTATTACAAGACCGATACCAATTATCAAATCCGCTCGGTGGAATTGAAAAACATCAATTTTGCCAAAGTGAAATATCAGGTGATGCCGTTGGATCGTGTGAATGAGCAGCCGATTGAAGTGATGACGATTAAATAGTTGTGCCGATGTAAAAATGGGCTACCTCTCATCGAAGTAGCCCATTGCAATGTTTAAGATTTTTAAATGCTACGAAGAACAACCGTCAAAATCACAATCGGGGAAATCACACCGATACCGATACGGATGAGGTTAAGCATCCAAGGCGAAAGACCTTGTGCACTCGTTAATTGCTTGTGCGTTTCTTTCCAGTTGACCCAAGCGGCAATGATGGCCAAACCTAAGGCGGTGACCGGCATCCCGACGTTACTCGTTAAGTAATCCAAGAGGTCGAAAATGGTCTTGCCGAAAATCTTGAAGTCAGCCAAAGGACCAAAGGACATCGTGCAGAAAACACCCACGGCCATCATAGAAACAAAGACAACGGGAACGGCCGTGCGACGCGGAATGTTGATGTCATTTAAAGCAGCCGTGACGGCTTCGAAAATACTCACCGAGCTCGTTAAGGCCGCCACAATCAAGCAGACATAAAAGAGAATGGCAAAAAATTGGCCAAAGGGCATGTGAGCGAACACCGCAGGCATCGTCACGAACGTTAAGCCGGGGCCTGCCGTCGGTTCAAGACCGAAAGCAAACACAGGCGGCATCACCATTAAGCCGCCTAAGAGGGCGGCGATAATGCCTAAGAACGCAATCCAAGCCGTCGAGCGCGGAAGGTCAGCACCATCAGACAAGTAAGAGGCGTAAACAATCAACGTACCGGCACCCACGGACAAGGAGAAGAAGCAGAAACCCATGGCGTTAAAAAGGGAGTCGGCATTGAAGTCTTCCCAGTTGAAACTGAACATGAATTCGACACCGGCCCAGGCGCCAGGAAGCGTCAAGCCACGAATGATCAAGACCAACATCAAGATGAAAAGCGTGGGCATCAAATATTTGGCTAAGCGTTCAATCCCGCGTTGCACGCCAAAGATAACAGTACCGGCCGTCATCAACATGAAGATTAATTGATAGAAGATGCCCAAGAGGGGATTACCGATGAATTGACCGAAGTAGTTACCTAATTGACTTAAATCGGTGACCAGCCCGTTACCCATCATGGCGTCAGCGGCGTAGGCCACGCACCAACCGCCCACGGTGGAGTAGAACGTCAAAATGAAAAAGCCCGTGAGCACACCGATGAGGCCGAAGATCCCCCAAGGGCGAGACTTACCGACACGGATCATGCTCTTAATACTGGCTGCACGGCCTGCGCGACCCACAACAAGTTCCGCTAAGAGCAAGAACATCCCGATCGTAAAGCAAAAGACAATGTAGGGAATGATAAAGGCAGCACCACCGTTGGTACCGGCCATGTAGGGGAATTTCCAGATTGCACCAAGGCCGACAGCAGCGCCGGCACTCGCGAGAATGAACCCGAGACGGGACGTCCATAAGTCACGTTTAGCCATGATAAATTACCTCTTTTAAGGGGCAAAGACTGCGTAAACACTGATAAATAGCAGTCAAATTTTTAATGATGAGAGACTTGTCGGCAGAGAAAAACAAGACATTTTTCTCTGCCTGGAGAAGACATCAGATGGAAAGCTCTTTTAGATGCTTAACCAAGTAGCCCTGCGAGTGCGATGACAACAATCACGCAGGGCACGATAAATCGAATTGAAAACGCAATGATGTTCAAAAGTGTCGTATTCATGGGGCGAACCGTTTGTAATTGGTCTTTCATTGTGGGCCAAGCTAAGTAGCCACCTACAATAGCAATACCCATCGCTCCAATCGGCATACCAATATTACTGGTGAGGTAGTCGAGTAAATCGAAAAATGTTCTACCCGCAAATTTCACATCAGATAAGGTGCTGAAGCTCAATGAGCAGATTACCCCAATTGCGGCCAAAACAATAGTTATGACTAGGATACTTTGCTTACGAGCTAATCTGTATTGATCAACCAAGAATTGCACGCTCATCTCAATCATGCTGATGGCGCTCGTCAATGCGGCCACCGTTAAACAGGCGTAAAACAAGATGGCAAAGAATTGTCCAAAGGGCAATTGCGCAAAGACCGCAGGCATCGTTACAAACGTCAAACCGGGGCCTGCTGCCGGATTTAATCCAAAGGCAAACACGGCGGGCATAATCATCAAACCGCCCAAAATTGCTGCAATGACAGCCAAGAACGTAATCCACGCAACAGACGTTGGAAGGTTGACATCGTCACTTAAGTAGGAGCCATAGTTCATCATGGAACCAGAGCCCAAGGAGAGCGAGAAAAAGGCAAAGCCCAAGGCGTTTAAAAGGGAGTCGCCATTAAAAACGGAAGGGTCAAACTTAAACATGAAGTCGACACCTGCCCAAGCGCCAGGCAACGTCAAACCACGAACGATTAGCAAAAGCATTAAAAGAAAGAGTATCGGCATCAAAATTTTGGAGATGCGCTCGATGCCCTTTTCAACACCAAAGGCGATGACTGCAACGCTTAAAAGCAGGAATGAAATTTGCATGCCAATGACTTTGGGGCCGTTGGTGACAAACTGATCAAAGGCGCCACCAAGTTTAGATGTATCGCTAATGAGGCCTTGCCCCATGAGGGCATCGACAAAATAGTTTAAGCACCAGCCGCCGATCACTTGGTAAAAGGCCATGATAAGAAAGCCCGCCAAGACGCTGATGACGCCGACAATGCTCCAGTGTTTGCCACCAAAATGAGGAAGGGCGCGTGCAGGGCCACCACGCGCAGCACGGCCAAGAGACATTTCAATGAGCATCACAACGAGGCCCACCGCAATGGTCAGTAAGATGTAGGGGAGAATGAAGGCAGAACCGCCATTGGTGCCAGCCATGTATGGGAATTTCCAAATGGCACCGAGACCGACCGCGGAGCCGGCACTGGCTAAAATAAAGCCCAAACGCGATCCCCAAACGGATCGCGTGATCGTAGAAGTCGACATAGTTAAAGTCCTGTTGTTAGTAGCATGAGAATAACCAGTGCGGATCCCCGTCAGTCTCAAGAAGGTTATTCAAGCTTTTTTTTTGAGAAAGAATTTAACTATTGTAGCTCTAAATGCGACTTAACCCAAAATCATAGCGTCGCTGACTTCGCCAGCGGCCTTTTCAAATAAGCCCAAAAGATCTTGTACGGTCAGCTTTTCTTTTTCTTGACCGGCCACATCAACAATGACTCTGCCGTTATGCATCATGCACAAACGATTGCCAAAGCGCAGGGCATCGCGCATGTTGTGCGTGATCATGAGCGTGGTGAGTTGTTGCTCTTTAACGAAGCGATCGGTCAATTGCAAAACTTTTTCAGCCGTTTTGGGGTCGAGCGCTGCGGTGTGTTCGTCAAGTAACAAAAGTTTGGGGCGAACGAGCGTTGCCATCAAAAGCGTTAAGGCCTGACGTTGACCGCCCGACAAAAGACCGACACGAGCCGTCATACGGTTTTCAAGTCCCAAGTCCAAGAGCTTTAAAAGTTCTTGAAAGTGCGCCGTTTCTTCTGTTTGAGCACTCCACTTTAGCCCAAGGCGCTTACCACGACGAGAAGCCATGGCAAGATTTTCTTCAATCATCATGTTGGCCGCCGTTCCTCTCATCGGATCTTGGAATACGCGACCGATGTATTGGGCGCGGACATGTTCGGGCATACGCGTCACATCCACGCCGTCAATCGTGATGGAGCCGGAGTCGACCGGGAAAACGCCTGCCACGGAATTTAAAAAGGTGGATTTACCGGCACCGTTACTGCCGATGACGGTAACGAAATCACCGTCGTTGAGGGTGAGGTTGACCCCTTGAAGGGCTTTTTTCTCGTTGACGCTTCCAGGAAAGAACGTCTTTTTTACATCTTTAACGATAAGCATGGCATTGTCCTAAAAGTCATTAACGATGAGCAAAGCGCTCGCGGATGAGGGGAAGTGCCAAAGCAAAAGCCACTAGCACTGCCGTAAAGAGTTTTAAATCGTTGGGCGGCATCCCCATTTGCAAAACAATGGCAATGACCAAACGGTAGACAATGGAGCCCAAAATGACAGCAATGAGGCTATTGAGAAAACTTTTTGCACCAAAGAGAACTTCACCGATGATGACAGAGGCCAAACCAATCACAATGGTGCCCACGCCCATGCCGACGTCGGCAAAGCCGTTGCTTTGAGCAACAAGAGCACCGGAAAGGGCAACCAAAGCGTTACTGATTAAAAGACCTAAAACGATCATGGAATTGGTATTGACACCTTGAGCTCGCGCCATTTGATCGTTGCATCCGGTAGCACGAATGGCGGTTCCGAGTTCCGTGCCAAAGAACCAATAGACAATGCAACCGACTATGGCTACGGCGAGAGCGCCCACTAAGAGCGAGGTCATGTCTTCGCTAAGTCCCCAATCAGTAATGATGGAGAAAACCGTATCCACGCGTAAAAGCGCAATATTGGCTCGTCCCATTACATGAAGATTGATGGAGTAGAGCGCAATCATGGTCAAAATCCCAGCTAAGAGGGCTGGAATTTTAAGTTTGGTGGTTAATATCCCCGTCACAACGCCGGCCAAGGCGCCGGCGATCATCGCTAGAACAAAGGCAACTGTAATGCTGTAGCCCGAAACCAATGCGCTTGCGGCGACCGCTGCACCCAAAGGAAAAGACCCTTCAACGGATAAGTCAGCTAAGTCTAAGACGCGGAATGTAATGAATACGCCGATGGCTAAAATGGCCCACAACAACCCTTGGCCGATGGTGGGTATCAAAATATCAATCATGAAACTATCCCCAAAAACAAAAAAAACGAAGTGGGCAATAGACCCTTTTGGGGGTCTATTGCGAACATCTAATGTCACTACTTGATAAATTCAGCGTATTTCGTGACAGCTTCAGGGATCTTGATACCGATGCGTTTGGCCGTTTTTTCGTTGATTTTGGCCTTAAATTCGGTTTGATAGCGAATGGGCATCGTTTGCGGTTTGCCCTTGCCTTCAAGGATGTCTGCACCCATGTTGCCGGCAATCTTGCCCAAGTTGTAGTAATCAACACCAACGGTGGCAAGACCGCCATTAACGCACATGCCTTCTTCACCGGTAATCACAGGAATCTTTGCGCGATTGGTAATCTTGGCAAGAACGGGCATGGCAGAAGCAATGACGTTATCGGTAGGAACATAAATGGCGTCAACCTTCCCCACCATGCTACGAGCTGTTTGTTGAACGTCGTTAATGTTGGAGACGGTCAACTCAACAAGCTTTAAGTTGTAGCGAGCCATTTCTTTTTTCAAAATGGCAATTTGGAACTCTGAGTTAATTTCAGAGGAGTTGTAAATCGTGCCGATGGTTTTAGCATTAGGAACCAATTGCATCAAAAGGTCTAATTGTGCAGCCACGGGGTTTAAGTCTGAGGAACCCGTAACGTTGGTGCCGGGCTTGGCATTGTCTTTGACGAGCTTAGCGACAGCAAAATCCGTCACAGCAGTGGCGACAATGGGCGTTTTATCGGTGGCATTGGCAACGGACTGAGCAGCAGGCGTTGCAATGGCAAAAATGAGAGGATACTTTTGAGTGACGAAGCGTTGAGAGATATTACTCAAATTGGACTGATCGGCTTGGGCGTTTTGCTGGTCAAACGTGACGTTTAAACCACGTGCCTTCATTGCATCGACAATCCCTTTATTGGCGGCATCCAATGCCGGGTGTTCAACCAGTTGCACTAAACCGACCGTTGTTGGTACAGGAGCGGCCTGTGCTGTTGATAATGTCATGCCGGTCATGCCCAAAATAGCGGCGACGGCGATGACTAAAGATCGCTGTTTAATCATTTGTATCCCTCTTATTGTAGGTTCGGTCCGACATCCCTTAACCGGGTTTATTTGTCGTCCAATTTCTCGGTTCGGTCACCCAAACAGGTGACGTAAGAAAAATTGTGCCCCTTCATTAGAGGAACTTCTAGTCCATCCATAAGCCAAATGGCTTATGAAACTCAAAAGAAAAAGCTCATTACGAAGACCGCAATGAGCTCTTTTCCTTAGAGACGAGGGTTTGGACCTAAATGCCCGTCATCAAAACCGTAATCACCAAGATCGGCGCAAAAACGGCAATGCCGATGCGAAGCACTTTGTAGGTCGTGGCGCTACGCATTTCGTGATTTGCTCCCGAAATGGCTGGTTTGACCTTGTCCCACATGAGCCAGCTCGAGAGAACAGCCACCATCAAACCGCCAATGGGCAAACTGATGTTGGAGGTTAAATAGTCAACCCAATCAAAGAAGTTGCGTCCAATCCACTTATCGTCGGCTAAGGGGCCGAAAGACAAAGCGCTAAAGCTTCCCACAAACATCAATAAAGCGGTCGTCACGACTACGGCTTTGGGACGAGACCAATTCCATTCGTCGTGCAAGAACGCCACGTCGATTTCAAGCATAGAGACCGAACTCGTAATGGCAGCAACGAGCAAGCAAGCATAAAACGCAATGGCAAAGAGGTGTCCAGCGGGCATTTGCGCGAAAATAGCGGGCATCGTTACGAAGGTAAGACCGGGGCCTGCCGTCGGATCTAAACCGAATGCAAAAACGGAGGGCATCACCATCAAGGCACCGAGCAAGGAACTCAAAATCGTTAGCCCGGCGATCCAAGAGGAGGAATAAATCAAGTCGGTGTCCTTATCAAGGTAACTGCCGTAGGTGAGCATACAGCCACTACCCAAACACAAGGAGAAGAACGTAAAGCCCATGGCAGACAGTAAAGCGTCTACCGTAAAGGCTTCAGGGTTCCAACTAAAGAGGTAGGCCAGCCCTTTTTCTGCGCCCGGTAAGAATAGCGAGCGCACGATTAAAACAAGCATCAAAATGAAAAGCAAGGGCATGAGCACTTTGGAGAGGCGTTCAATGCCGCTGCTCACGCCATAGGCCACCACCCAGCCGGTCATCACCAAAAAGAGCGCTTGAAAGCCGATCGCCATTTCGGGCGTGCCGGCAATGCGGGCAAAGTGGGCGCCCAACTGTGCTTGGTCGGCCACAAGACCGTTACCTAAACAGGCATTAATGAAATAAGCAATGGTCCAACCGCCAATGGCAGAGTAAAAACTCAAAACCAAAAAGCCCGTGACGACACCTAAGTAACCGGCGCGTCCCCAGGCTTTGCCGCCCAACTTACGAAAGCCCGTCACGATGGAACCGGCACCTGCGCGACCCAAAGCCAATTCTGCGATGAGCAAAACCAAGCCCACGGTGAGCGTTAAAAGAATGAAGGGGAACAAGAAAGCAGAGCCCCCGTTAGAGCCCACCAAGTAGGGGAATTTCCAAATGGCTCCAAGTCCGACCGAAGCGCCCGCACTGGCGAGCACGAACCCGATTTTAGAGCCCCAGGTAGAACGGCTTTGAGACATAGAAAGTACCTTTATAAAAGTTATTATTAAATGATAATGCGCCTTAGGCTGTTCGGGCACTAAGGCGCATCATTTTACTGTTGATTGTCGAAGTTTCTTGGATTAAATACCTGAAATCAACACGATGGCAACCAAGGCCGGAGCCAAAATCGTAATGGTCAAGCGAATCCAACCGATATAGATGGGGTTGTGATCTTTGATCAAGACCATTTGAGCCTTCATCGTGGGCCATGCAATCCAACCGGCCAAAGCAGCGATACTCAAACCGCCCAACGGCATCAAGATGTTGGAGCAAACATAGTCCGAGAAGTCGAGCAGCGACATACCGGCAACCGTAAAGTCAGCAAAAGTACTGAAACCTAAGGCTTGGATGCTAGCAAACACAAAGAGCGTTCCCCAACAAAGGATCGTGGCAGAACGACGATGCATGTGCCATTCGTTGATGAGGTAAGCGACAACCACTTCCAACAAAGACACTGAACTCGTGATAGCGGCAATGCCTAAGCAGATGTAGAAGGCAACGGCCAAGAATGCTCCTGCGGGCATGTGTTCAAAGATCATCGGGATCGTGATGAAGACGAGGCCGGGACCGGCAGCCGGGTCCATACCGAAAGCAAAAGCCGCCGGGATGATCATCACGCCAGCCAAAAGGGCAGCTTGCGTAGCTAAGAAGGCCACCCAAACGGAAGAGCTCGGAATGTCCGTGTTCTTACTCAAATAGGCACCATAGGTCACCAAGATACCGGCACCCAATGAGAGCGAGAAGAAGGTAAAGCCCATGGCATTCAAAATGGACTGTGCGCTCACTTGCTCCCAGTTAAAGGAGAAGAGGAATTGCATGCCTTCCCAAGCATTGGGCATCATCATCGTACGGATGATGATCAAAACCATCAACACGAACAAAATGGGCATCAAATACTTAGCAATCATTTCAATGCCCTTTTCCACGCCCAGAGCCACAACGCCACAAGTAGCGGTGAGGAAGAGGAACATGAAAAAGACATTGGTCGGACCATCGGTGACCAAGCCATTGAATTGGTCAGCCAAGACCTTGGCATCATTGCTTAAGACATTACCTAAGATCGACTCAAAGAGGTAAGAGACGCACCAACCACCGATGACGCTATAGTAGGTCAAAATAATGTAGGCATTTAATACCGCTAAGCCCCCGACGAATGCAAAGACGGGGCCCCCCATATTTTTAAGCGCATGAACGGCAGAACCACGACCGGCACGGCCCATGGCACATTCGGCCATCACCAACACCACACCAATGGTGAACGTGAAAATCAAGAACGGGATAATGAAGGCAGCGCCGCCATTGGTGCCCGCCCAGTAGGGGAACTTCCAAATGGCGCCTAAGCCAATCGCGGAGCTTGCCGAAGCAAGAATAAAGCCTAACCGTGAACTCCAGGCGGAATCGGATGTTGACATGATTAAATACCTTTATGTTTGTTTTAGAAAAGTATTTTCCATTCTATGAGATCGGTCGACAAAAGGTTGTATAAAACATAGGGGGTTTGTTGTACGAAGATGAAATTACGTGAAAAAAATGCCTCTCACTACACAAAGGTACCTAATACTTTGGTACAAATTTGAGATGCAAAAAAGCCTCGAACGTTGGGTTCGAGGCTTTTTAAAAAGGCGCCAAAATTATTTAATGTCTTTCAATTCGCGACGCAAAATCTTGCCGACGGCGGTCTTCGGTAATGAGTCAACAAAGACAATTTGACGCGGAATCTTGTAGCCCGTTAATTGCGTGCGGCAATACTTCACCACATCGTCCTTCGTGATCGACGGATCCTTTAAGACAATCACAGCCTTGACGGTTTCACCGGAGCGCTCATGAGGTACACCCACAACGCCGCATTCCAAGACACCCGGCATCGAAGCAATCACGCCTTCGACTTCGTTCGGATAGACGTTAAAGCCAGAGACCAAAATCATGTCTTTCTTACGATCCGTGATCGTGATCTTGCCCGTGGCGTCCATAAAGCCCACGTCACCCGTGCGCAACCAACCATCGCGGAAAACGCCGGCGGTTTCTTCAGGACGATTCCAGTAACCCTTCATCACTTGCGGGCCCTTCACACAGATTTCACCCGTGAATTCAGGAATTCGGCTCGGATCATCGCAAACGCCCAAGTCTTTAAAGCCCTCGCCACGGATCGTCACTTCGGTGGAAGGTACCGGGTAACCGACAGAGCCGTCCCAAGGTGCATCGGCCAAGTTGCCACAAACGCCAGGGCTCGTTTCCGTTAAACCGTAAGCTTCCAAAATGCCGCAGCCCGTGGTGTTTTTCCAGCGTTCGGCAACGACTTGTTGGATTTGCGTGCCACCGGCAACAGTCATCTTGATGCGAGAGAAGTCCACATCCTTAAAGCCTTCGGTATTTAATAAGGCGTTATAGAGCGTATTGACACCCGTATAAATGGAGAACTTCCACTTTTGACATTCTTTAACCAAACCCTTCATGTCGCGGGGATTGGTGATCAAAACACTGCGAGCACCCCAATTCAAGAAAGAGAGCATCGCCGTGCAAGCAAAGATGTGATAAAGGGGCAAAGCCGTCATTGCCACTTCTTTATACATCTCAAACTTAAGGCTAATCCAGTGGCCCGTTTGGAAGACGTTAGCAATTACATTGCGGTGCGTGAGCATAGCACCCTTGGAGACACCGGTGGTGCCGCCCGTGTATTGCAAAAGAGCGATATCTTCGTTATTGAGTTCGACGGGGGTTAAGCCTCGTGCATGCCCCTTTTCCATGGCTTCACGGAAGGTGACGGCATTGGGAAGATTCCATTGAGGAATCATCTTTTTGACGTGCTTAATAACGGCGTTGACCAATAAGCGCTTGGCAAACGGGAAAAGGTCCCCCACTTGCGTGGTGATCACGTGCTTAACGGGCGTACGATCAATGACGCGCTCAAGCGTTTTTGCAAAGTTTTCAATGATGATAATGGCCTTGGCACCAGAATCCTTGAGTTGGTGCTCAAGCTCGCGAGCCGTGTAAAGAGGATTGACGTTTACAACGATGAAACCTGCGCGCAAAATCCCAAATAAAGACACGGGGTATTGCAAGAGGTTAGGCATCATGATGGCCACGCGATCGCCCTTTTGCATACCGGGCAAAGATTGCAAATAAGCTCCCAAGTCGTTTGACATATCAAACGTTTCTTGTGCCGTGAGCGTCACATCCATATTGGTGAAAATCGGCACAAGAAACGTTTGATATGTCAAACGACTTGGGA
>CABSHY010000007.1 GCA_902477615.1 uncultured Sutterella sp. | reverse complement strand
CCACGAGCAGCAAAAAGGCCAAGCATGGCTGCTGTTGCAGCTGACACAGGTGAGGCAGTAATGGACTGTTGACTAGCAATCGTTGCGATGGCCATTGGGCGCTCTGGACGAATCCCTGCAGCAATAGCTGTTTCATAAATGACCGGTTGCAAGGGGTAAACGACGTGACCCGTCCCTGACAAGAAAGTGAATAACCAAGTCACAAGCGGAGCGACAATCGTAATATTTTTTGGATTAGCACGAATAATGCGTTCGGCCACACGAACGAGGAAATCAATGCCACCGGCAGCGTCCATTGTTGCCGCCGCGGTCACGACCCCTAAAATGATAAGCAGAACATCTACCGGGGGTTCGGTTGGAGTTACACCAAAAAACATGGCAAGAACAAAAAGCCCTACACCACCCCAGATACCCAGGCCTACCCCATTAAAACGTGCACCAATAAAAATCGCAACCAAGACGACCAAAAACTGCAAAAAGATGGAGAAAGACATGGTTAAAACCAACCAATGGATATAAATACAATGTTCACAATCATAGCAAATCTACTGGTTAAGAATGTGAACAAGACATTGTTTTAACTCAAAAAACAACATAAACGAAAGAAGCCCGAAAACTTGATGTTTTCGAGCTTCTACTCTCTAGCCCCGAAGGGCTAATTCCTCGCGATCTAAGCGATCACTCTTGGGCTATTTATTAGAAAACAGCGCAAGCGGCGAAACCGAGGGCAACAGAGAAAACGATTGCCAAAACGCCAGGGAGGAAGAAAGCGTGGTTAAACACGAACTTACCGATGCGCGTCGTACCCGTGTCGTCCATTTGAACGGCGCCGAGCAACGTCGGGTACGTCGGGAGCACGAACAAGGCGCTCACAGCGGCGAACGTAGCAACGAGCATGTAGGAGTCGCCCGGGTTAGCAGAGGTGATACCGAGAGCGGCAACAACAGCAGGCGTAATGGCCTTAGCGGTAGCAGCTTGGCTATACAAGAGCATAGCAGCAAAGAAGAACACAACAGCCAAGAGAGCCGGGTTAGAAGCAACCGTGTCAGCAGCAAACGCCTTAATTTCAGCGCTGTGGCCAGAAACGAACGTGTCGCCCAACCAGGCCACGCCCAACACGCAGACGATAGCAACCATACCGGACTTAAACACGGATTGGTTAGCGATTTCGCCGAGTTCGATCTTACAGAAGATCGTGATGCAGGTACCGACCAAGAGCATCAAGGACATGATAGCAGCGTCACGCGGAACGATGACCGGCTTGATGAGGCCAACGGCCGGGGAGATAGCGGAAGCGTAGAACACAACAGCCAACACACCAACCAAGAAGATCATCACAGAGCGCTTAGCATACGGAAGCAATTGCTTTTCAGAAGACGGGACGGAAGCCTTGATCAAGCCCTTAGCCAAACGATCCTTGTAGACCGGGTCAGAGCTGAGGTCCATGTTCGTGATGAAGCCCATCACGAAAGCCGTCAACATGCAGCCAGCAAACGTCGTAACCAACCAAATGCCGAGCAATAACGGGTAGGACCAGCCGAAGCCTTCCAACACGCCAGCCATGTAGATCACAGCAGCAGAAACCGGGGAAGCCGTAATAGCGATTTGGGAAGAAACCACAGCGATGGACAACGGAGCCACCGGCTTAATGTTTTGTTCCTTAGCAACTTCAACGATAACCGGGATCATGGAGAAAGCCGTGTGACCCGTACCAGCGAAGATCGTCAAAACGTACGTAACGATCGGAGCCAAGTAGTTGATGTGCTTCGGGTTTGCACGCAAAATGCGTTCAGCGATTTGAACCAAGTAGTCCAAGCCACCAGCCAATTGCATAGCAGAAATAGCGGAGATCACGGACGCAATGATCAAGATCACGTCCCAGGGAATGTTACCCGGCTTCATACCGAGGCACAAGCCCAAAATGAGCACGCCCAAACCACCAGCGTAACCGATACCGATACCGCCGAGGCGAACGCCAAGGAAGATGGCGCCCAAGAGCACGATAATTTGTAAAATTAACATCAAATCCATTTTACCCTCCAGAGATGGAGATCTTTTATTTTATTTTATTTGTTAGTTATGGAGAAACTCTTTGGAGAACTTCTCTATAACCAATTCCCTATCGACCAGCCTGGATACCTTTCGGTATCCAGACCAACCGATGGTGATACTTTACCGCTTACCTACGTAAATAGGTACGTGGTTTACCCTAGGGGCAAACAATTACATTTCGAACTTAGGAGCGATCAAGTTTTGCAAGTTGAAGGTGTGATCCCATTGTTCTTGCGTCATCAACTTACGTTCTTCAACGACGAGTTGATGTAAGGACTTGCCCGTATGATAGCCTTCGTGGGCGATTTCAGAGCAGGTCTTGTAACCGAAGTGCGGCTTCAAGAGCGTGACGATACCCAAAGAGTTCATCACGAGTTCCTTGCAGTGTTCTTCATTGGCGGTGATACCGTCAATGCACTTCGTGCGCATGCCGTTCATAGCATTGGTCATAACCTTCATGCCAAAGAACAAAGCCCACGTGATCGGCGGTTCCATCACGTTCAATTGGAGTTGGCCAGCAGAAGCAGCCAACATGACCGTGGTGTCTAAACCGATAGCAACGAAAGCAGCTTGGTTCATGGCTTCCAATTCAACCGGATTAACCTTACCCGGCATAATGGAAGAACCAGGTTGCATTTGCGGCAAGTTCACTTCAGACAAACCACAACGCGGGCCAGAAGCCAAGAGACGCAAGTCATTGCAGACCTTCGTCAACTTGATGGCCAAGCTCTTCATGGCGCTAGACAAAGCAACATAAGAGCCGCAGTCAGACGTGCAAGCGATCAAGTCTTCGCTGTTCTTGAGCGGGAAGCCCGTCAATTCAGCCAAGTACTTGGAGGCGAGGGCCGGGTATTCCGGGTGAGCCGTAACCGTCGTACCGATAGCGGTAGCACCGAGGTTAATCGTGCAGAGGTGTTCTTGAGCTTCCTTAATCGTCTTGATTTCGTCAGCAACAGTGAAACCCCAAGCGTGGAATTCTTGGCCCAAGGTCATCGGCACAGCGTCTTGCAAGTGCGTACGACCCATCTTCAACACAGACTTGAATTCGTCAGCCTTCTTGTAGAAGGATTCAACGAGTTCTTCAACAGCCTTCAACATAACGTTGCTGCGGAGCAACAAAGCGACGTGGAAAGCGGTCGGGTACGTGTCGTTCGTGGATTGACCGAAGTTTGCGTGGTCGTTAGGAGAAACCAAAGCGTAGTCACCCTTCTTGGAACCCAACTTTTCAGCGGCCAAGTTACAGATACCTTCGTTGCAGTTCATGTTCGTGGACGTACCGGCACCACCTTGGATCCAGTCCGTGACGAATTGGTCGTGGTACTTGCCAGCGATCAATTGATCACAAGCCCAGATCAAAGCGTCAGCGACGTTGGCCGGGATCGTGCCGAGTTCCTTGTTAGCCATGGCGGCAGCCTTCTTCACATATGCGAAAGCAATGATGAAGAACGGTTCTTGAGCCATAGACATTTCCGTGACGCAGAAGTTTTCTTTGCCACGAAGCGTTTGAACGCCGTAGTAGCAATCGTCAGAAATTTCCTTACCACCAAGGAAGTCATATTCAATACGAGACATGTTATTTTGCTCCTCAATTTTATATAAAGGAAGGCGTCTTTAAGGCGTCTCCGTTAGGAAAAACTACATACCGTTGATCGGTGAAAAATTGGCAACTCACCGTCGGTCCATCGTTGATATGTAGGGTTTCGAAATCTTTGTCTCCCCAAGCCTGTTTTGCAACAGGCTTGGATTGACTCCAACTTCGAGAATTACTTCACGACCTTAATCGGGATAGCCTTCTTCGGCGTCGGCAAAACCTTATCGTAGCCGCGAATACCTTGTTCAGCCATCTTACGACGGATAAAGGCGATTTGCGTCTTCAAAGGCAATTGCTTCGGACAGAAGTCATGGCAAGCCAACAAGGACATGCAACCGAACACACCAGAGTCGTCGCCCACGACTTCATAGAAGTCAGCGTCGTTACGTTGGTCGCGCGGGTCTAAGCGGAAGCGGGCGATCTTGTTGATGGCCACACCGCCAACAAAGTCAGGACGCATACGGACCGTACCGCAACCAGCGATACAGCAACCGCATTCCACACAACGGTCGAGAAGATAAATATCTTCGGCCAATTGCGGGTCCATCGGTTCTTCTTTGTGGCGGATATCCACTTCTTGTTCTTTCAAGTGAACCCAAGTTTCCATGCGTTCGCTCATATTGCGCATCCACTTACCCGTGTTAACGGACAAGTCGCCGATCAATTCGAAGGCCGGCAACGGAGCCAACGTGAATTCCGTCGGCAAGTCGCGGGTCAACGTACGGCAAGCCAAGCCCGGCTTACCATTGATCATCATGGCGCAGGAACCGCAGATACCAGCGCGGCAAACGAAGTCAAATTGCAAAGAAGGATCTTGCTTGTCGCGAAGTTCATTCAAAGCAATAAACAACGTCATGGAATCGGATTCTTCCAATTCAAACGTCTGCATATGCGGCACGCTAGCCGGGTCAGCCGGGTTGTAGCGCAAAATGCTGATCTTGAGCAGACGATGTTGCTTTTGGGGTTTGTTTTCACTCATTTTTCGTCAGCTCCTTAGGCTAAGGGTTCATCGATACGTTCGTTCTTACCTTGCAAACGCTTCGGCAAGAGGTGGGCGTACGGCAACAATGCGTTTTGGATAGCAAAACGGTCGGCGCCTTCGGCTTCCATCTTGGCACGAATTTCGTCCACTTCGGCTTGACGGCGAGCGGTATCGGGGTGGTCGATGTAGTTCTTAGCACCGTAACCACGCCAGCCCGGGGGCAATTCCATCTTGTTAACGTCGAGGTCTTCGTAGGTGAGCGTCGGCAACGTATCGCTTTCGTTCGTCCAAGAAGCCAACGTACGCTTCAACCACTTGCTGTCGTCACGGACCGGGTAGTCTTCACGGAAGTGAGCACCGCGGGATTCCGTACGGGTAGCAGCACCGACGGCGATGGCCAAGGCCAAGCGCAACATCTTTTGCGTGCGGTAAGCGTAGGTCAATTCGGCGTTAGCACCCAATTGGCTCTTACAAGAAACATTGTAGGAACGCTTCAAGAGGTCTTCCAATTCGCTCACAGCGCTTTCCATATCAGCACCGCGACGGAAAATACCGATCTTGGAGGTCATGATGTCTTGCATGCGCGTACGCAACACCGTAGCGTCTTCCGTGCCCTTGCCGTTGCAGAATGCATCGAGCTTGGCTTGTTCGCGCTTGATGAAGTCGTAAACGACAGAGGTCGGGATGTCGATGACGTTTTCGGCCTTTTCGCAGAAGTCAGCGATGTATTCGCCAACCAACATACCTGCGACAACCGTTTCAGCAACGGAGTTACCACCCAAGCGGTTGAAACCGTGCATGTCCCAACAGGCAGCTTCACCAGCGGCGAAGAGGCCCTTCAATTGACGGCTTTCGCCCGTGTAGTCCGTACGAACACCACCCATCGTGTAGTGTTGTGCCGGGCGCACAGGGATCCATTCCTTCACAGGGTCAACACCCAAGAAGTAGTGGCAGATTTCATAAACTTCACGCAAGTTGTGCTTGATGTGATGTTCGCCCAACAACGTGATGTCCAACCAGATGTGTTCACCGAAGCGGCTCTTCACACCCTTACCTTGGGCAATACGTTCTTCCATACGGCGAGACACGACGTCACGAGAGGCCAATTCCTTCTTTTCCGGTTCAACGTCCGGCATGAAGCGGTGGCCATCGGTATCACGCAACAAACCACCGTCACCACGGCAGCCTTCCGTCACGAGAATACCAGCGGGGAAAATACCCGTCGGGTGGAACTGAACAGCTTCCATGTTACCCAACGTGGCAACACCCGTTTCCAAAGCCAAAGAGTGACCCGTACCTTCACAGATTTGAGCGTTCGTCGTCACGCGGAAGAGCTTACCAGCACCGCCCGTAGCGATAGCCGTAGCCTTAGCAACGTAAGCCATCAATTCGCCCGTGATCAAGTCACGAACGACAGAACCGTAGCAACGCTTGCCGTCGTGAATCAAAGCGATAGCTTCGACACGTTCAACAACCGGAACACGTTCAGCAATAATACGGTCAGAAACAGCGTTCAACATAGCATGGCCCGTGCCGTCAGACACGAAGCACGTACGCCACTTCTTCGTACCACCGAAGTCACGTTGACCGATCAAGCCAGCGGCTTCCTTGCGTTCCGTAATCGTAACGCGTTCGCCGTTAATAATGACTTGACGATCACCCGGGGTAATACGGCTCCAGGGCACACCCCAAGCAGCCAATTCACGCACTGCCTTCGGGGAGGTGTTCACGAACATGCGAACCACGTCTTGGTCGGCACCCCAGTCAGAGCCTTTAACCGTGTCAGCAAAGTGGACGTCTTCGTTGTCGCCCAAACCTTTAATCACGTTACCCAAAGATGCTTGCATACCACCTTGAGCGGCCTTAGAGTGAGAGCGCTTCGGCGGAACCAGCGACAAGACGATGGAGTCATGACCACGACGCTTGGCAGCAACTGCCATACGCAAACCGGCCAAACCGCCACCAATCACCAGTACGTCGGTGTAGATGATTTTCATAATTACTTGGTCTCCTTGATCCAAGAGGGCCACCGGCTTGGCGGTTTTCACCACAAAACCGGCAGGGGTCTTCTTTATAAAGGTTCCCCGCGTTCGTATTGACGCTTTTTATCGAACAATCAGCCTCGGGGAAACCCAAGAGAGAGCTCTCTCTTTTGCAAGTCAGACTTCAAGTACTGAACCCCGGCTCGTTTTAAGGCAATCATTCTTGCGATCAAGTACGGACAAAAACTCCGTTAAATTCATCCAGCTTAAGTTGTCAAATTAAGCTGAATCTCTTGTGAATCTAACGTTTTCAAAAACAAGTTCAACTCTAAGGATACAACAAAGCTCCGGTTGTTTACACAAACTACCGAAACCGTTTCTTCATTAGAGTCAAAACATATCTTAATTTCTCCAATCGTGTCAGGCGATAAAACCCAAACTCTAAGCAGTCCCGAGAGTTTAGAGGTCTTAAGGCATAACACACATTAGGAATTACCCGAAGTTTACACCAAAGCAGACCCAAGAGTGCACTCTGCCTATTTTTGTAGCAAGTTTACTCGCACTTTATTGACGAAAAACATGGAAACAAACTTCTTCTTAACAAAATCGTGATAGTTAATTATTATTGGAAGATGAAATTTAATAGATTTTCTCAATCTATTATGAATACGTTTTCACCTATATATAAATAAGGAGAACCGTCATGGCTCATGACATCATTCATACTTCTGCAGCTCCTGCCGCCATTGGCCCTTACAGCCAAGCCACCAAGGGCGTCGCCAATCTCTTCACGTCCGGCCAATTGGGCATCGACCCGGCCACGGGTGAGATTCCGGCCGACTTTGAAGCACAAGCTCGTCAAGCTTTTGCTAACTTGAAGGCCATCATTGAAGCTGCCGGCGGTAACATGGGCAACATCATGAAAGTGACGATTTTCTTGACGAACATGGCTGACTTCCCCATCGTCAATAAGGTTATGGAAGAGTACTGCAGTGCTCCCTACCCTGCCCGTTCCTGCTTTGCGGTTGCCGCATTGCCCAAGGGCGGTGCCGTTGAAGTGGAAGCCATCGTCAGCCTCTAATTTCTTTGGTTAATAACCATGGCAGTGAGTCACTTCGCTTTACGAAAAAAGGGGGAGAAATTAGCCCCCTTATCGGATCGTTTGACCAAATTGGGTTTGACGCGCGATTGGGATTACGTTTTTCATTTACCGCTTCGTTATGAAGACGAAACGAAAATCACCCCTATCCGAAACTTAATTGTTGGCGAAAACGCTCAGTGCGAAGGCGAAGTGATTCGTTGCGACAGAGTTCGTCGGGCTTCAGGCGAGCAAATCCAAGCCATGATCAAAGACGATACGGCCACCTTAACCGTTCGTTTGTTGCACTTTTACCCATCTCAAGTCAAGCAACTAGAGATCGGTAAGCGTGTACGCCTCTACGGCGTTGTCCGTGAAGGCTATCTCGGCACCGAAATGGTTCACCCTAAAATCAAGGTGGCCGTCGACTCTCAAGCCTTACCGACAACCTTGACTCCGATTTATCCTGCCGGTGAAGGCATTACGCAACCATGGCTGAGAAAGCGCATTGCGCGCGCCTTACTTGACGTTGAAGTCACGGATCTTATTCCTAAAGACGTCACCGAACGATTGCACTTACCAGCCCTTCGCGATGCCTTGCGTTTTCTTCATCACCCGCCGGTCGGCGCCAATGAAGACAGTCTCATGGATCGCACGGATCCGGCATGGGAGCGTTTAAAGTTTGATGAATTGGTCGCTCAGCAAATTGCCTTGCGTCGCAGTCGCCTTTTAAAGGCCCAAATGCGAGCGCCACAAATTGCTCCCGCTGCAACGCCGATTACAGACCGATTGTTGGCTTCCTTACCTTTTGAACTTACGAACGCCCAAAAGCGCGTGTTGGAAGAAATTCGTCACGACCTTGGTCGCATCATTCCGACCAATCGTTTAGTTCAAGGTGATGTGGGAAGCGGTAAAACCATTATCGCGGCCCTTGCGGCGACCGTTGCGATAGACGCAGGTTTTCAGGTCGCACTCATGGCACCCACAGAAATTTTGGCCGAGCAACACTACGAAAAGATTCGTTCTTGGTTAGAACCTGCGGGCGTTTCTTTGGCCTGGCTTGCCGGTAAGCAAAAGGTGTCAGAGCGCAACGCTAACTTGGAAAAAGTTTTGTCCGGCCAGGCGCAATTTATCATTGGTACGCACGCCCTAATTCAAGATACGGTGAAGTTTAAGAATTTGGGACTCGCCATCATTGACGAACAGAACCGCTTTGGCGTTGCGCAACGTTTAGCACTTCGCACAGCTCATGAGGACGCCCTTCCTCATCTTTTGATGCTCTCGGCCACACCGATTCCTCGCACACTTGCGATGAGCTATTTGGCCGATTTGGACGTTTCCGTTATCGATGAGCTGCCCATTGGTCGCAAACCCATCGTGACCAAGCTCCTCAATCTTCAACGCAAGGATCAAGTCATTGCGTCAATCAGTGAACAAGTCCAATTAGGGCGCCAAGTCTATTGGGTTTGCCCCTTGATCGAAGAAAGTGAAAAGCTCGACTTAACGGCAGCCACTCAAACCTATGAAGAGATTTGCCAAAAGCTTCCCAACCTTTCCGTGGGATTAGTGCACGGAGCGCTTGCCAACGATGAAAAACAATCCGTTATGGAGCGTTTTAAAGAAGGTTCTTTAGACGTGTTGGTCGCCACAACCGTCATTGAAGTGGGCGTAGACGTGCCTAACGCCACATTGATGGTGATTGAACATGCCGAGCGCTTCGGTTTAGCGCAGCTTCACCAATTGCGAGGTCGTGTGGGCCGAGGTGGCGAAAAGAGTTTTTGCATTCTTTTATACGGCGAACTCTCGGAAACTGGAAGAGAGCGACTCAAAGTCATTCGTGAAAGCACGGACGGCTTTGAAATCGCCCGACGAGACCTTGAGATTCGAGGTCCGGGCGAATTCTTGGGCGCTCGTCAATCGGGGGTTCCCATGCTTCGTTTTGCTAACTTAGAAACCGATTCTCATCTGGTAGAGGCCGCTCGAGACTTTGCCAGCCAATGGTTAGATACCGATCCCGAGCGAGCCCAGCAGCATGCCAAACGTTGGTTTGCCCAAGCTGAAAGTTTTTTGGAGGCCTAATTCAGTGACATTAACCGAACTTAAATACATTGTGGCCGTCGCCCGTGAGCGTCATTTCGGCCGCGCTGCCGAGTCTTGTTTTATTTCTCAGCCCTCTTTGTCGGTGGCGGTTAAAAAACTCGAAGACGAATTGGGCGTTCATATTTTTGAGCGTCGCTCCCAAGAAATCTCGTTGACACCTGTCGGTGAAACGATTGTCGAGCAAGCTCAAAAGGTTTTAGACGAAGTTCGTCACATTGAAGAGTTGGCCATTCAAGGGCAAGACCCCTTAATCGGGCCCTTGCGTGTAGGCGTTATCTTTACGATCAGCCCCTACCTCACACCGGGCTTGGTGCATCAAATGCTTCATCTTGCCCCCAAGATGCCTCTTATCTTGACGGAAAATTACACGAGCAATCTGCTTGATCAACTTCGCAACGGTCAGATTGATGTCGCCATTATGGCGTTGCCCATCAATGAACCGGGCTTAATGTTGGCACCGTTGTACGATGAAGATTTTGTGGTAGCCGTTCCGAAAGATCATGCGTGGGCGCACGAATCGGTCATTCACAAAGAAGATTTACGTGATGCAAATCTCCTCCTCTTAGGCAAGGGCCACTGCTTGCGCGACCAAATCTTAAATGTGTGCCCGGAAACCAATAGTCTGCGCGGTCGCATCTCTTCCATTCAAAAAACGGTGGAAGGATCGTCATTGTTGACGATTCACCATATGGTGGCACAAGGCTTAGGGATTACGGTTTTGCCAAGTTCTGCGCTAAAGGAAACCAAAGATGATGACTTGGTGCGTGCCATTCCCTTTGAAAAGCCGGCACCGACTCGCCGTGTGATCATTGCGTGGCGCAAGACCTTTAACCGCCTTCCCGCCATTGAAATGATTCGTAAGGGTGTAGCGAGACTCAATTTAGAAGGTTGTAAGACACTTAACTTACCGCCCGTGAGTTCGATCAGCGCTCCTAATGAATAGAACGCGCTCTTTAGAAATGGAAGCGCCGCCATTTTTTCTTTGGCGGCGTTTTTCGTTTTGGGACTATTTGTTTTCGTTGGCTTTTCGTGTCATGTTGTCGCCCATCTTACCGATGGCTTCACTCACATGCTCTGAGCCTTTTTTCAAATCTTGTCCGAGACCGGCCACCGTATTACAACCCGTCAACGCAATCAAGCTTCCGATCATGGCAAACACAATGAGAGACTTCTTCATTGGAAAACTCCTTAGAAAATATTTTTGAAATACCTACGCCTTGCCTAACTCATCGGCCAAGACTTGGTTACGATCAAAAGCGGCTTGAATCGCCTCGTCCATCATACCCATAAAGTCATGCTCTTGCATGACACGCAAGGCTTCTGCCGTCGTGCCACCTTTACTCGTCACGTTTTCACGCAATTTCGAAGGCGCCTCATGACTGAGACTAGCGAGCTTCCCAGCTCCCACCACCGTCATGATGGCCATGCGACGGGCTCCCGCTTCATCAAAACCACGACGAACAGCGGAGGCTTCTAATGCTTCAATAAAGCGGAACACGTAAGCCGGACCCGAACCCGAGACGGTCGAAAGAACATCCAATTGTTCTTCGCTATTAACCGTAATGACTTCTCCCATGGCAGCTAAAACATCTTGCGCCACAGTGCGATCTTCGGCTTGAAGCTCAGAAGGAACGTACAAACCGACAACACCGGCCCCAACCAATGCAGGCGTATTGGGCATGGCACGAACAACGCGACTTGAGCCCACCCAACGGGCAATATCGGCAATACGAACACCGGCTGCAATCGAAATAAATAAGGCGCCTTCTTTGAAATGAGTCTTTAAAGATTCAATCGTTTGAGATAACCCTTGTGGCTTAACGGCCAGAACAATGACGTCAGCCGCGGCTAACCAGTCACCCCCCGTTTGATGCGTCTGCACACCATAGGTTTGGCTTAAGTGTTCACACTTATTGGCATTGCGATCCAAAACCTCAATCATCTTGGCATTAACACCGCTTCCGACAAGCCCGGCTACCAAGGCCGTTGCCATATTACCGCCACCGAGCATGGCAATTCGTTTTTGCATCTTTGTCACCTTATTTCGTTAATTTTTTTGAATAGTCACGAGCACCGAAAATGGCCGATCCCACACGGACCACTGTTGCGCCTTCTTGAATCGCTTCGACAAAGTCTGAACTCATCCCCATGGAAAGAACGTCCAAATCAAAGCCCTTCATTTTTAACGATTCAAACAATGCTTTCATTTTACGGAAAGCCAAAAGGGTCGATGCGATCGGCAAATTGGGATTCGGAATGCACATTAAGCCGCGCACTTTAATTCGGGGAAGCGTTACCAATTTGGCTAAGAGCTCTTCCACCTCATCGATTTCAACACCACTTTTGGAGTCTTCCAAATCCACATTGACTTCGATGAGAATATTTAAGTCGGGCAAGCCTTCCGGGCGTTGCTCCGATAAGCGCTTGGCAATCTTTTCACGATCGACGCTTTGCACCCAATCAAAATGCTCTGCGACTAAACGGGTTTTGTTGGATTGAAGCGGACCAATCATGTGCCACTCAATATCCATCTCTGGATACTTGACTTTGAAGTACTTAACCTTTTCTACGCCCTCTTGAACGTAGTTTTCACCAAACGCACGTTGACCGGCGGCAATCGCCTCGTCAATAGCGTCCACGCCAAAAGTTTTACTCACAGCCAAAAGCGTAACGTCTCGCCCTTGGGCGGCGCTTTCAACGTCTGCGCGAATGCGTGTTAAGTTTTCCGTAATGCTCATTTTTGCCTTTCTTTTCCAAGAAGAAAACGCTCGTATACAATCCTTAGAAGTTACAGCAAAGATTTGAGCTATGCAAGACGTTTTACTTCATTGTTGTTGTGCCCCTTGTTCGTCTGCCATTTTAGAGTGGATGCTTGCCAACGACTATCGCCCGACGCTTTTTTATTTCAATCCGAACATTTTTCCGGAAACCGAATACTTGATCCGTAAAAATGAACTCACGCGTTATGCCAAAGAAAAAGGGTTACGTGTGACTGATGGCGACTATGATCAGGCCGCATGGCGAGAAGCTGTTAAGGGCCACGAAATGCAACCTGAACGTGGTTCTCGTTGCCAAATCTGTTTTAACTTACGACTAACAGAAACCGCAAAAGTGGCAAAGCGTGAAGGGATTACGCTTTTCACGACAACGCTTGCAAGCAGTCGTTGGAAAAGTTTAGAGCAAATCAATGAAGCTGGGCTTTTGGCGCAAAGCCTTTACCCTGAAACCCAATGGTGGGATCGCAATTGGCGAAAAGGTGGACTTCAACAGCGTCGCAATGAACTTTTAAAAGAAAACGACTTTTACAACCAACTGTATTGTGGTTGTGAATTTTCTATGCAACGGTTAGAACCCGAAGAGATTAAACGCCTGATGACTCAAGCGTGTCCTATTGAGATTTAATTGTTCGTCTTACTTGGCCAAAACAAAACAGCAAGTCCCAAGAAAATCATCGGAATTGAGAGCCATTGGCCTTGACTTAAACCCAAGGCCTGAAGGCCCAAGAAAGGGTCCGGTTCTCAGAAAAATTCCAAAAAGAAACGCGCCACGCCGTAGCCCAAACAAAAGAGTGCGGCCACGCGCCCATCTTTACGGGGACTTATGGAATAGAGCCACAAAAACACAAAGAGCAACAAACCTTCGAGACCGGCTTCATAAAGCTGCGACGGGTGACGCGGCAACCAATCTTGTGCATGCGGGAAAATCATGGCAAAGACGTAATCGGGAGAACTCACACGTCCCCACAATTCACCATTGATGAAGTTGCCGATTCGACCAAAGAAAAGTCCAAGGGGCACCAAAGGTGTCACAAAGTCGGCAATCTTTAAAAACGATTTTTCACGAGTCTTAGCAAAATAAAACATCGCCACAATCACACCCAACACGCCACCGTGTGCACTCATCCCACCGTCCCAAACACGAATGATGTCTAAGGGGTGTGTGATAAACCATTCGGGTTGATAAAAGAAGCAATAACCAAGACGACCGCCCAAAATCACCCCAAGAACTCCCACAAAGAGAAGTTCTTCCACGTCTTCTGCCGTAAGATCTCGCCAAGCATCACGTTTTGCACGCCACGTGCCTAAAAGCCAAAAAAGCGCAAAACCCACCAAGTACATTAATCCGTACCAGCGGATGGATAAGGGGCCAATGGAAATGGCAACGGGGTCAAACTGAGGGTAAATGAGCATAATTCTTTTTCATTTTTGGTGAGTTTCGAAAATTCTAGCGTATCTTTTGAGGCAATCTGTCTATACTCATAGGGTTCTGAACTTATTTTGTGCATCAAAATGTCTCAATACGCAACGCTTTCTCATTCTGACTTTACCCAATTAGTCACCCGCATGACGAGTATCCGGCCGCTCGTTCACTGCATGACCAATGATGTCGTTCAAGAAATCACGGCCGATGTGTTGCTTGCAAGCGGTGCGTCGCCTGCAATGATCATTGCCGAAGAAGAGTGTGTCGATTTCGCTCGCATTGCCAGTACGCTTTTAGTCAACGTCGGCACGATTTTCCCCGAGCGCGTTCAAAGCATGATTGCTGCCATTGAAACCGCCAATGAAGAGAAAAAACCGTGGGTGCTTGACCCGGTCGCGGCAGGCGTTTTAAATGGCAGCAATCATGCTTTGAACGGCAGGCGTTTTACCTTGGCGAGACGATGTGATTGACCGACTCCTTCGTTTGCGTCCCACCGTTGTTCGCGGTAATGCCAGTGAAATTATGGCCATTGTCGGAGCCTCTGCCGGCGGTAAAGGCGTTGACAGTTTAGATGACAGCGTCAATGCTATTTCAGCAGCCAGAAAACTTGCTCAAAAAGTAGGATGCGTTGTAGCGGTGACGGGAGCGTCTGACTTTGTAACGGATGGAGAAGACGTCATTGGAATCCCAGGCGGCCACGTGATGGCAACGTTGGTAGTGGGGACGGGTTGCTCACTATCAGCTTTGGTGGCTGCTTTTTGTGCAGCATGCCCCTGTCCCCTCACAGCCACAGCTGCCGCCTTGATGCTTGCCAAGCGCGCCGAAGAAATCGCTTTTAAGGAATCCAAAGGCCCGGGAAGTTTCCACGTTGCTTACTTGGACGCCCTCTACCAAATCACACAAGGAAAATAGCAATGGCCAAGCCCCTTGTTGACTACAGCATTTACTTAGTTTTAGACCCTGATTTAACCGCTTCTTTCGGTATGGTGGAAACCGCCGTTGAAGCAGCCAAAGCCGGTGCTACGTTGGTGCAATTAAGAGCACCCGATTGGAAAAAACGTCAATATTTTGAGTGTGCTGCTGAACTAAAAAAGGCGCTTGAACCCTTTGATACTAAACTCATCATTAACGATCACGTGGATGTGGCGTTGGCAATGGATGCCGATGGCGTGCACGTGGGTCAAAAAGACCTCCCCGTTGAAAAGGTTCGTGAATTAGTGGGCCCCGAAAAAATCGTGGGGCTTTCCATCAACACGATGGACGAAATGCGCGTTGTTGATCCAAGCGTTGTTGACTACGTGGGCATTGGTCCGATTTTTGCGACAACGACCAAAAAAGATGCCGCGGCTCCTGTGGGACTTGATGGCTTTCAAAAGCTCTCTGAAGCAAGCCCTGTTCCCTGCGTTGCCATCGGTAGCGTGAAAGCTCAACACATCCCTGCGTTAGTGAAGGCGAAAGCCCAAGGGATTGCAGTGGTTTCTGCCATTTGCGGACAACCCTCTCCTTATGAAGCCACTCGAGAATTACGAACCCTATGGGACGAAGCATAACTTCTCACAAATTCAGTGCTTTTAACGTGTTTTTCGTGCATGGTTTGTCGGTACAATTACTAGGTATTTTGTTTTTTCTATTCAGACAATAAAAACGCCATGAGCGAACCCTATTCAAACGTCCCCAACGGAAAGTTTTCCGTCACTGATACGGAGTTGGTGACTCAAGACAAAATGCTTGAGCAAACCCCCACTTTGTCATGGGAAAGTAGTGACGCCAATCGTGCGACGCGCCAAGCCTCGCTTGCGGTCGGTGAAGGTGCTGACATTGCCACCTTCCTCATTGCTCGCGCCCGTATCGCTAAAAAGATGATTGAGGCGAAGAACCCTTCGATTAAAGCCTCAACGGTCAAACTCGTTCCTCCTGCCTGGTTAACATGGGGGTTATTTGCGATTGCGCTTTTAGCGGGCCTTTTAACCGATCAGTTTGCCAGCACCGGCTCTCGCATCAACCTCTTGTCGTTGCCCTTTTTTGGCATCTTGCTTTGGAACATTGTGGTCTACTTAGCCCTTTTCATTTCGGGCTTTCGTGAAGACAAACGTCGCGACTTCTTAGGCATTCGTCAAAGCTTTTCGTTCTTACAAAAAAATATTCTTACGAAGTCCTTAGATAAGGCGAAAACGCTTGGTCAATTAATGGCACCGTTTTTAACGGAATTCACGGCTCGTGCTTTCCACTTGGCCGCATTGGGTTTTGTGGTCGGCATGATCGTGAGCGTTTTACTTCGCGGGATCGGAACGGCCTATACCGTGGGTTGGGAAAGTACGTGGTTGGCAGAAAGCCCCGAAATTGTCTACCAACTCATCATGGTCACCTACGGGTTCTTTACGAATTTCTTAGGCCCCATGCCCAACATTTTGGAAGTGGCGAATTTGCGCTTTGACCGCTTAGCGATGAGTGGCGTTGAAGTCTCCGCAAGCCTTTGGCTTTTGCGCATCATCGTGATGCTTTGCTTCTTTGTCGTCATTCCCCGTTTACTTTTGGTTTTCAAGCACACGATTGCGATCTCGAAACTCACGAAAAACTATCCGTTGGATTTGGAAGATCGTTACTACCAAGACATTTTGAAGGCCTGGCGTGCGGAAGAGCTTAATCTCGATTTGATGATTCCTGATACCAACAGCAATCAAAGCGCCATTGAAACGGCTTACCGTCTTGCCGAAAGCTTAGGTTTTAACTTGGCTGAAGTCCGTAATCACACGTTGGATTTTGCCGCTGAAGAGGCGCCCTTGACGCTTGAAGCATCAGGCACGGCGCAACAAGTGTGGATTTTGATGAACGGCACCACGACGCCCGAACATGAAGTGCAAGGCCACACGGTGGAACTCATCAAAGCAAAAGTCGGTAAAGCCAGAGTTTTGCTCTTAGTCGATATGGGCGGTTACATCACGCGTTTCGGCGACTTCGCCGATCGTATTCAAATGCGTCAAGACCTTTGGAAAGAATTTGCTGAAAGTGCCAAGGTTCCGGTGGTGTTTTATCACTCAGGACTTAAACCCGATCAACAAACGCAAGACGAATTAAAGAAAGCCTGCGGGCAAGTGGCTTAATTGGAAGGACATGTGTCATGGCTGATATGCAAACAATGCGAATTAACTTAAGTCTGGTTTCTCACACCAATATCGGGAAGACGACGCTGGCGCGTACTCTCTTGGGTCGAGATATCGGTGAAGTGGCTGACCGTCCTCATGTCACAGAAACCAACGATGACTACGTGCTTATCCGCGGCTCTGACGGTTACTCTGAATTGGTTTTGTGGGATACGCCGGGGTTTGGTGACAGTGTTCGTTTAGCACAACGCTTGGAAGGCCGTTCAAACCCCTTGGGTTGGTTCTTAGCCGAAGTCTGGGATCGTATGTCCAACAAGGCATTGTGGCTTAACCAACGCGCCTTAAAACACGTCCGTGACACAAGTAGCGTTGTGCTTTATTTGGTGAACGCCAGTGAGTCTCCGCAAGCGTGCTCTTACGTTGCCGCAGAAATGCAAATTCTCTCTTGGATCAATAAGCCCGTCATCGTGCTTTTAAACCAAATGGGCAAGCCCCGTGAAAAGAATTTGGAAGAGGCAGAACTCGCACAATGGAACGACTACATGGCGCAATTTCCGTTGGTTAAGAGTGTCTTACCGATGGATGCCTTTGCCCGTTGTTGGGTACAGGAATTCGCGCTTTTTGATGCGATCGGCAATGTATTGACCGAGGAACAAAAAGCCACCTATGAAGCGCTTCGTGAAGCTTGGACGCGTCAACGTCGTGCTGTTTATTCAACGAGCATTGAAGCCATCACCAATTACATGACGCAATTGGTGGTTGATCACGAAGAACTGTCCAATTATTCGTTGACGGAACAAGTCAAAGACTGGGGGCGTCGCTTAGGTGTTGTTAAACCCCAAGCTGGCCCCATTGAAGACGCAAAAAATGCGTTGGCAGCTCGTGCAGCTGACGGTTTGTGCGCTTTAACGCAACGCTTGATTGATACGCATGGCATTGACGGTGCGGGCGTTCGTCGCGAAATTTTGCGTCGTTTAAAGACGGACTGGACCGTCAATACCGCTGCCAACCCCAAGGGGGCTGCCATTGTGGGCGCGGTGGGCGCAGGGGCCGCCAGCGGCCTTGCAACGGACTTAGCAACGGGTGGCTTAACCGGTGGCCTTGGAACGCTTCTAGGCACCGTTATTGGCGCCATTGGTGGCGCAGGTGCTGCCATTGCCTATAACCAAGTCAAAGGCGTGCACGGCACGCGTGTTTCTTGGAGCAAAATCGCTCTTCAAAACTATTTGTTAGAAGCCATTTTGCTTTATTTAGCCGTTGCTCACTTTGGTCGAGGTCGCGGCTATTGGGAAGAAAGCGAAGCTCCGGCCTTCTGGAAAGACATTGTGATTGCTGAAATGAAAAAGCAACCTGAAGAGTATGATCCGACATCATTGACGGAGCCGGATGCGATTGACGGATTAAATCAAAAGACAACGGACTTGGTGATTCGTGGTGTGTTGCAAACGCTCTACAATCGTGCGCCATAAGCTTTGGAAGACTCAAGATCAAAATAGCCGAGTTTTACGCTCGGCTATTTTGTTAGTGGTTAACTAAAAAGCAAATTAGAAAGTGTGAACCAAACCGGAAACAACTTCAATGGTCTTATTTTCAATACCAGGCATCCGGACTCCCATTGACGCAGACGTATCGACCTTAACCTTGGTATAGCCAGCACCCGTGTAAACAAAGGTACGCTTACTCAACGGATACTCATAGCCGACACCCACATTGATAGCATCCAAAGCATAGCCAGCGTCGAGAGTGGCTTCATAGTCACCATAACCAACCGAGGCCAAGAATTTACCGCCGGCCACTGGAATCGTCGTTCCCAACATCACGCCATAGCCCTTTGATGCAAAGTCCTTGAAAGCTTCGTTCAGTTGATCATTGACACCACTGGAATTAAAAGCTAACGGAGGCTTTCTCATATCGTCGTAGTATTGAGCACTTAACGTTGTCTTGGCAAAACCGCAATCGTAAGCAACGTAACCCGTCACAACTGGAACTGAGTCGAGGTTTCGGAATTTTGAATCTGAATTAATTGTCCATTAAATC